>WGCB01000795.1 GCA_015494005.1 Caldilineaceae bacterium | reverse complement strand
GGTGGGGAGATCCTGGGCAGCCGGGGCGGCCTGGGCCAGGTCACCGATCCCGGCCAGGAGCCAGCCTCCGCTCACCAGCAGGGCGAGGCCGATCAGGCCAGCGGCCAGGATCTTGGTCCAGTAGAAGCGGGTGCAGGAACGCATGGCAACACTCCTCGCATAGAGCGGACAGCAGCATCGAGCCGCACAGTGTGTCGAAAAGACGGCGTCGTACAAGGGCATGGGGATAGGGTCCAGTGGGGGATCGAGCCCCATTATACCCCAACTGACGTCAAATGCCATGACGGGCGGGCTACGTCTGCCTCACCCTGCGACCACAGGGAAACCTCCCAGCCCGCACGCCACATTGCAGCCCCAACCGTCGAACGGGCGTCGAATTTTCGTGGTTGACAAACCGGGAATACCTGCTACAATGGGGACGCCTGGTTATTTGTGCTGTGCAAATAAGCTTGGGCCAGCAACCAGCTCCTATCCCCCTCTTTCCCCTTGCTGCATTGCTAATTTCTCGTCGAAAACCCTGTCGAAGACTCTGTTGTCACCTGTGTTTTTCCAGCCCTGCCATCCCGGCTGTTGACGGCCTGCGACCCACCGCTTCATCCCGGTGCGTCCGGCCGTAACGCCCCCAAGTCTCCTATCCTGGATCGCTCATGGCTTCGATCATGGATTCCGACCTCGTCACCGGCGGACCCAGCCACATCCGGCGCATGAACCAGGAGGCCATCCTGCGCCTGGTCCAGCGCGCCGGGCCCGTCTCCCGCATGGACATCGCCAAGATCCTGGGCCTCAACCCCTCCACGGTGAACCGCCTGGTGGAGCAGCTGGTGGAGGCCGGCCTGCTCCTGGTGGGGGAGGAGCGCATGTCCGGCCGCCGGGGGGGACGCCCGGCCCGGCTCATCTACTTCAACGCGGAGGCCGCCCACGTGGCCGCGCTGGACCTGAGCGATGTGCCCTGGCGGGCGGCCTTGACCAACCTGGCCGGGGAGGTGATCCAGAGCTTCACCGCCACGCCCCGCCTGGGGGACCGAGAGGCCAACCTGGAGCTTCTGGAGGACCTGCTCCGCCGCATTGTGGACTTCAACGAGAGCCAGGGCGGGCCCCCGCTGCGCGGCATCGGCGTGGGCGCCCCCTCCATTGTCCTCTGGGAGTCCGGGACGGTGGTCTGGGCGGCCAGCCTGGGCTGGCGGGATCTCCCCCTGAAGGCCTGGATCCAGGAGCGCTGGGATGTGCCCGTCTTCGTGGAGAACGATGTGAACCTCCTGGCCCTGGGCGAGAGCTGGCGGGGCGCGGGCCAGGAGGCCACCCACCTGGCCGTGCTGGCTGCAGGGACTGGCCTGGGCGCCGGCCTGATCCTGGACGGTCAGCTCTACCGGGGGGCCAACGAGGCCGCCGGCGAGGTAGGTTACCTGCCTCCTGGGCCCGAGGCCCTGGGCAAGGAGTACACCGGCTTCGGTCCCCTGGAGGCCCTGGCCGCGGGGCCGGGTCTGGTCCAGCGGGCCATGGACGCCCTGGCCCAGGGAGCTGGTGGGCTCCTGGCCGAGCTGGTGGACGAGGAGAGCGCTTCCGGCCAGCCCTTGAGCCCGGAGGACATCTACGCCGCGGCCCGCCAGGGGGACGTCCTGGCCCAGCGCCTGGTCACCGAGACCGCGGACTACCTGAGCTTGGCCGTGGCCGGCCTGGCTGTGATCCTCAACCCGGAGATGATCCTCTTGGGCGGGGAGATGGCCCGGGCCGCGGATCTGCTCCTGGAGCCCATTCGCCAGCGGCTGACCGGCCTGGTGCCGGTGATGCCTCGCCTGGTGCCGGTGCAGCTGGGCGACGACGGGGTGATCCTGGGCGCGGTGGCCCTGGTGCTGCGCAACACCAGCCCCGAGGTGGCCGGACTGCGAGCCATGGCCCGGCAGCGCTAGCCCGGCTACGGTGTGCCCGGCGGTGTGCCTGGATCCAGTGCGGCTGGCCAACGAGGCAGAAATGGATCGGCCATGATCTTTGTCGGTGTGGACGGCGGAGCGACCAAAACCCGGGCCATGGTGGTGGACGCTCAGGGACAGATCCTGGGGGAGGGACGCAGCGGCGCCTGCAACATCCAGGTGGTCCAGCCCTGCCAGGTGGCGAGTTTTATGGCCGCCGCCCTGGAGCAGGCCCTGGAGCGGGCTGGCGTGGCCTGGGCGCATGTGGGGCGGCTGGTGGTGGGCTTCGCTGGCCTGGACCGGGAAGTGGACCGGGCCACATCCCGGGCTGTGATGGAGGAGCTGGCCCTGCCCGTGCCCTGGCTGGTGGTCAACGACGGGGTGGTGGCCTGGGCTGGCGCCCTGGCCGGGGAGCCGGGCCTGGTGGTCATCTCTGGGACCGGGGCCATTGCCCTGGCGGTGAACGCGGATGGCCAGAGCGCTCGCTCCGACGGCTGGGGCCACTGGGTGGGGGACGAGGGCAGCGCCTTCGACCTGGGACGGCGGGGCATCCAGGCGGTGCTCCGAGCCTGGGACGGCCGGGGGCCGGGGAGCCTCCTGGCCCAGGCGCTGGAGGGCTACTGCGCCCAGCTGGGGGAGGACGACTGGCTGGCCTGGATCAGCCAGATGACCGGAGACCAGGGTCGAGCCCACGTGGAGATCGCCGGCTTCGGCCGGGTGGTCACCGAAGTGGCCGAGGCCGGGGATCCGGTGGCCCGGCGGCTGGTCCAGGAGGGGTGTCGTCGCCTGGCCCAGACCGGCTGGAGCGCGGCCCGCCGGGTGGGGCTGGAGCAGGATCCGCCCATCCGCGTGGGGGTGGCCGGGAGCATCCTGCTTCGTTCGCCCCTTTTCCTGGACCTCTTCACCCGGGCCTTCCAGGAGTTTTGCCCCGCATGCACCATCCAGCGCCCCGCGCTGCAGCCGGTGGAGGGGGCCGCCCTGCTGGCTCGCCGCCCGGAGTTGGTCCCCCAGGACGTGATGACGGTCGCGTCCCAGGACTGGCCGGCCGGATCCGGGCACTAGGGGCATGGGTGGCAGCGGCCTCGTCCACCCGATCTTCCCATCGCCCAATTCTCCCGACTATCCCTGCACTCGAGAGGACCATCGTGTACCAAGGTTTCCAGATCATCGACTTCCATGCCCACTTCCCCACCAACCGGCCCTGGTTCCCGGACATGGGGGACACCATCCGCAACTACGTGGCCCGGGTGGGGGAGGAGCGGGCCCAGCTGGTGCGGGAGATGAGCAAGCCCTACGGCGAGCACTGGCGGCGCATGTGGGGCTTCCCCAAGCCGGAGAGCCCGGAGGAGCATCCTGGAGATCGGGAGCAGGCCCGGCGCTGGGCGGCGGAGCTGGACAAGTACGGCATCCGGGCCATCGGTTTCGTCACCGGCGGGGGGAACGAGCATCTGGCCCAGATCTGCAGCTGGTACCCGGACCGCTTCGTGGGCTTTGCCCACCACGATCCCTTCCTGCCCGACGCAGTGGAGCGGCTGGAGCGGGCGGTCACCGAGCTGGGGCTGCGGGGCTACAAGCTCCTGGCCCCCAGCATCGACCGGCCCATCGAGGACGAGGCCATCTTCCCGGTCTGGGAGAAGTGCGCGGAGCTGGACATCCCGGTGCTGATCCATTTCGGCATCCAGGGTGGGGCCGGGGGCATCGCCTGGCACGAGAACATCAGCCCCTTTAAGCTCCACAACATCGCCAAGTCCTTCCCGGAGGTGACCTTCGTCATCCCCCACTTCGGCTGCGCCTGGGAGCGGGAGACCCTGCAGCTCTGCTGGGCCTGCCCCAACGTCTGCGTGGACACCAGCGGCAGCCTCCAGTGGATCCGCTGGGTGCCAGGCAACGTCACCGTGAAGTACCTCTTCCGCAAGTTCTACGAGACCGTGGGGCCGGAGCGGATCCTATTCGGCTCGGATTCCAGCTGGTTCCCCCGGGGCTTCGCCTTCCGCTACCTCCAGGACCAGATCCGGGACTGCCTGGACCTGAACCTGCCCGACGAACACATCCAGCAGATCTTCGCCGGCAACGCCGCCCGGCTGCTGAAGATCGAGCTCTAGCCAGCCTGGGATTGCCCAATTGCCGAGTCACCCAACTGCCCAGTTGCCCAATTTGTGTGTGTAGCCCCCGTTTGTCTGCAGTATTACGGTTTCCATCGCTGAACAACTGGTAAAAAGGAGGCGAAACACCATGTCCCACCGCAAGTATTTCTGGCTGCTGAGCATCCTGATGGTGGCAGCCCTGCTCCTGACGGCCTGCCCGGCGCCGGCCCAGCCCGCCGCCCCGGCGGAGCAACCCCAGGAAGAAGCCGCTCCTGCGGAGGAGGCCGCCCCCGCTGAGGAAGCAGCGCCGGCCGCGGAGGCCGAGGCCGAGCCCATCACCATCGAATACTGGCAGTACAACTTCGGCGCCCGGGTGGACGCCATGAACCAGCTTATCGAGAAGTTCGAAGCGGAGAACCCGGGCATCAAGGTGGTCCACAACGCGGACATCCCCTACGCGGAGTTCCGGGACAAGATCGCCGCCAGCGTGCCGGCAGGCGTGGGGCCGGACGTGGCCACCCTCTTCTACGGCTGGCAGGCCGCCTGGATCGACGCCGGCTACCTGGTTCCCCTGCCCGAGGACGAGTTCCCGCCGGAGGAGACCCTGGCCCAGTTCAGCCCCATGGTCCAGGCCAGCTTCTTCGAGGGCAAGCTCTGGACCCTGCCCACCGCGGTCCGCACCCTGGCCCTCTTCTACAACAAGGACCTGATGGAGGCCGCCGGCCTGGATCCCGAGAGCCCGCCCCAGACCCTGGACGAGCTGGCGGACATGGCCGTGAAGTGCACCCAGAAGGACGCGGACGGCAACTTCGAGGTGGAGGGCTTCGTGGTGGATCTGGCCGCCCAGGACCATCACTGGTTCCGGGAGGTGCTGGTGCGCCAGTTCGGTGGCGTCCCCTTCTCTGACGACTACACCCAGGTGCTCTGGAACGGGCCCGAGGGCAAGGAGGCCTGGCGCTACCTGCTCAGCTTCAAGACGGAGCTGGACACGGGGGATCGGGACCTCTTCGATGGCAGCACCAACGCCTTCCTGGCCAACAAGGTCTGCTTCCACGTGGACGGCTCCTTCCGCCTGGGCACCATCGCCAAGAACGCGCCGGACATGAACTTCGGCGTGGTGGAACTGCCCACCCGCAACGGCATCAAGAGCACCTTCGGCTCCTACTGGACCCACGGCATCACCAAGAAGGCCGCCGCGGATCCGGCCCGCATGGAGGCCGCGGTGAAGTTCCTCAAGTTCATCACCAGCCCGGAGGCCGGCGCGCTCTGGGTGAAGATCGTGGGCGAGCTGCCGGCCCAGCTGGAGGCGGGCAGCGACCCCGAGCTGCTGGCGGATCCCAAGCTGGGGGCCTTCGCACGGGGGCTGGAGTATGCCCACGCCACCTTCTTCGTGGACGAGAGCCAGCAGCGCCAGGCCCTCATCGACGCCTACGACGCGGTGGTCCTGGCCGGGGAAGAGCCGGACACAGCACTCGATATCGCTGCGGAGACGGTCCAGGAGCTCCTGGACGAGTTCTGGGCCAGCCGCTAGCTGCCTGATCGAAGTAAGGGGTTGGGAAGACGGGACGGCGGGGCGCCTTGCGTGCTCCGCCGTCCCCGGCAGCGGGGTGACATGACGGTGGCTGGAAGACGGTAGACGGCAGACGGTCGTTGCTAACCTGCGCTGGGGGTGCTTTCTCGCACCCAATCAACGGATCAGCCAATCCACCAATCAACCGCTTTCCAATCTGGAGCCCTTGCTCGCCCCAATCTCCGGGCTGCCCAATTGTTCCCTACGGAGGTCCACCGTGAACCTCACGCTCAAACAACGCCAGATCGTCTGGGCCTACATCTTCATGCTGGTGCCCTTGCTCTTTTTCATCATCATCCGCTGGTACCCCACCCTCCAGGCCTTCAACGTCAGCTTCCGGGACTGGAACGTCTTCGAGGGGGCGGGGCCCTGGATCGGTCTGGACAACTACCGGGAGATCTGGAAGGACCTGCTCAAGCCGCGCAGCGCGGTGCGGGCCGCCTTCTGGAACACCATCCGCTATGTGCTCTACGGCGTGCCCTCCCAGCTGATCCTGGGCCTGGGCATCGCCCTGCTGCTGAACCACATCCGCCGCTTCTCTGGCTTCTTCCGGGCCGCCTACTTCGTCCCCTACGTGACCTCCGCGGTGGCGGTGGCCTTCGTCTGGAACTGGCTCTACCAGCCCCAGACGGGCCTGCTCAACCAGCTGCTCACCTTCCTGGGCCTGCCCAACCAGCCCTTCACCAAGAGCCCCAGCCAGGCCCTCCAGTCCATCACCGCGGTGGCCGTCTGGCAGAGCCTGGGCTTCACGGTGATCATCTTCCTGGCCGGCCTGCAGCAGATCCCGGAGGTCTACTACGAAGCCGCTCGCATCGACGGGGCCAACTCCTGGCAGCTCTTCTGGAAGGTGACCCTGCCCCTGCTCAACCCGGTGATCGTCTACCTGGCCGTGCTCTCCACCATCTCCTTCCTGCGCCTCTTCGCCCTGGTCCAGAATATGAGCCCCCAGGGCACGGGAGGCCCCCTGAAGAGCACCACCACCGTGGTTCTGGAGGTCTACCGGGAGGGCTTTTCCAGCTACAACATGGGCTACGCCGGCGCGCTGACGGTGATCCTCTTCTTCATCATCCTGCTCATCACGGTGATCCAGCTGCGCCTCTTCACCCGCCGCTACGAGTACTGATCCAGGCTTCTTTCCAGGGCTGGGGGGCGTGGCCGCCTCCCTGGCCTGGGATTTCCAGGAGATCGACCCATGGCCACATCCATGCAGACCAGTGCCGACCGCACCCTCCAGCTGGCGGAGCAGCTCGTCTCTGGGACCTCCCGCTCCCGGGGGCAGTTCTCCTGGCTGACCCTGCTGGTCTACCTGCTCCTGAGCCTGGGCGCAGTGGTGATGGTCACTCCCTTCATCTGGATGCTGCTGACCAGTCTGAAACCCGCCCCGGAGCTGGTCCAGTTCGCCTTCCTGCCCAAGAACCCCACCCTGGAGAACTACCAGCGGGTGCTCCAGACCAGCAACTTCGGCCGCTGGTACCTGAACAGCATCCTCATCGCCATCTTCTCCACCACCAGCGTGGCCTTCTTCGATTCCCTGGTCGGTTACACCCTGAACAAGTTCCAGTTCCCGGGCAAGAACCTCATCTTCCTGGGCATCCTGGCCACCCTGATGATCCCCACGGAGATGCTCATCATCCCCTGGTTCACCATGAGCGTGCGCTTCGGCTGGCAGCAGGGCATGGCCCAGTACTGGGGCATTGCCTTCCCGGGGCTGATCACGGCCACGGGCATCTTCCTCATGCGCCAGTTCTTCGACGGCGTGCCCAGCGAGCTCCTGGACGCGGCCCGCATCGACGGCCTCCACGAGTTCGGCATCTGGTGGCGCATCGCCCTGCCTCTGGTGAAGCCGGCGGTGGCGGCCCTCTGCATCTTCAACTTCATCGGCAACTGGAACGCCTACCTCTGGCCCCTGATCGTGGCCAGCAGCCGGGAGTTCTACACCCTGCCCGTGGGCCTCAGCTTCTTCCGGGGCGAGTCCACCACGGAGTGGGAGAAGATCATGACCGCGGCCAGCCTGGCCACCGTGCCCCTGCTCATCGTCTTCATCCTCTTCCAGCGCCAGATCATCAAGGGCATCGCCCTCACCGGGTTGAAGGGGTAGCCCATGCCACCCTCCTTTCCCCATCCCGTCTACGACCGCCACGTGCTGCGGCCGGCCTACCAGGACGCCCAGGCCCAGCTCTTCTGGCCCATGCTGGCCGCCCACCAGGCCCACGCGCTGATGCTGGCGGAGCAGGGCATCATCAGCCCGGAGAACGCGGCGGCCATCCTGGCGGCGGTGGCCCGGATCCAGGCCCAGGGGCCAGACGCCCTGGCCTACCAGCCCGGGGTGGAGGATCTCTTCTTCCGGGTGGAGCAGCGCATCATCCAAGAGGCCGGGCCGGACTGGGGGGGCAACCTGCAGGTGGCTCGCAGCCGCAACGACCTGGGCCAGGCCCTGGCTCGCATGGCCCTGCGCACCCGCCTCCTGGCCTTCTTCCAGGACGTGCTGGCCCTGCGCCGTAGCCTCCTGGCCCTGGCTCGGGAGCACCTGGCGACCCTCATGCCCGGCTACACCCACACCCAGCCGGCCCAGCCCACCACCTTCGCCCACTACCTGACCGGGGTGCGCTCCTTCCTGGTCCAGGACCAGGAGCGCCTGGCCCGGGCCTACGCCAACGTGAACCGCTCGCCCCTGGGCGCGGCGGCCTTCACCGGCACCGGCTTCCCCGTGGATCGGGCCCGCCTGGCCCGGCTCCTGGGCTTCCAGGCGGTGATCCCCAGCACCCACCACGCCATCGGCGCGGGGGATCACCTGACGGACGTGGCCTTCGCCCTCCAATCCCTGGCCCTGGGGCTGGGACGGGTCATGCGGGACCTGCTCTTCCTGGCCACCCGGGAGGCCGACGCCATCCGCATCCACCCCAGCTTCCTGCAGATCAGCTCCATCATGCCCCAGAAGCGCAACCCGGTGGTCCTGGAGCACCTGCGGGCCCGGCTCAGCCGGGGGCTGGGATACGCTCAGGCCGTGGCGATCCAGTGCCACAACATCCCCTACGGCGACACCCAGGACATCGAGGACGAGATCGGGCCGCCCCTCTACCAGGCCCTGGACGCGGTCCAGGAGTCGGTGGCGCTGGCCACCGCGGTCTTCGACACCCTGGAGCTGAACCGGGCGCACCTGGCTCGCCGGGCCGGGGAGGGCTTCACCACGGCCACGGAGCTGGCAGATGCCCTGGTCCGGGAGGCGGGGCTGCCCTTCCGCCAGGCCCACCAGGTGGTGGCTCGATTGGTCCAGGACGCGCTGGCCCGGGGCCTCTCCAGCCAGGAGGTGACCCTGGCCATGCTCCAGGAGGCGGCCCAGGCGGTGCTGGGGCGGTCCCTGCCCTTCACCCAGGAGCAGCTGGACACCGCCCTGGACCCCTGGCACTTCGTTCAGGCGCGGAAGGGGCTGGGCGGGGCCGCGCCCCAGGCCACCGGCGCCCTGCTGGACGAGCTGGCGGAAGCCCTCTCCCAGGACGAGGCCTGGCTGGCCCAGGAAAGGGATCGGCTGGCCCGGGCCGAGGCCGAGCGGGAAGCGGCCGTGGCCCGGCTGCTCGCCTCCCAGGAGGTGTGACCATGGCCCGCCTCGATCCCCTGCCCCTCGACGCGGTGGATCCCTCCCTGGCGCCCCTGATCCAGGAGGCCCAGGAGCGCCTGCCCCAGTTCATGAACCAGATCCGCACCCTGGCCCATCACCCTCGCATCGCCCGGGACCTGGTCACCCTCTACCTGGGGTTCCAGGAAGAGAGCCGGGTGGAGCGGCGGCTCATCGAGCTGGCGGTCCTCACGGTCAGCCATCTGAACCGCTGCGTCTACTGCGTCAGCCACCACACGCCCCTGGCCCAGCAGTTCGGCGTCCCGGAGCAGGCCCTGGCCGACCTGGAGGCCGGGCGCATCGGGGAGAGCCCCCACTTCAGCCCGCGGGAGAAGCTGGTCATGGCCTATGCCCGGCAGATGACCCTGGATGCCCGCCGGGTGCCCGATGTCCTCTTCCAGGAGCTGCAGGCTGCCTTCGATCCGGCCCAGCTGGTGGAGCTGACGGTGCGCATCGGCCTGGCCAACTTCTTCAACCGGCTGAACGACGCCTTGCGCATCGACCTGGAAAACGGAGTTGTGCCATTGCTCCCAGGTGGGGTAGAATAGTCCGATGCCGGGGCGGTCGGCCGGATCGCCGGCGCTCTGCCCTGGCTGTGTCGCAGGTACCCTATCCAACCAGGAGGCAATCCCGTCCATGAACAGCCAAGTCGCGTTCTACCAGCAGAAGCTCGAGTACGAGACCGATTCCTGGGACCTGAGCGAGTCCCTCCGCCAAGGGGAGAACGTGGTGGTCATCGATGCCCGGGCTCCCGAGGCCTTCGCCCTGGAGCACATCCCCGGTGCGGTGAACATCCCTCACCGCACCATGACGCCGGAGACCACCGCCCACCTGGACCGCTCCGCCCTCTACGTCACCTACTGCGATGGCATTGGCTGCAACGCCTCCACCAAGGGGGCCCTGAACATGGCGCGCCTGGGCTTTCGGGTCAAGGAGCTCATGGGTGGGCTGGACTGGTGGAAGCGGGACGGCTACGCCACGGAGGGAGCCAAGGCCAGCCCAGGCCAGGTGATCGTCTGCGGCTGCTGACGGCGTGACCCAGCCATGCCCACGGCGACCTTCCGTTTCTACGCCGAACTGAACGACTTCCTGCCCCCGGGCCTGCGCCAGCGGGCCTTCCGCCATCGCTTCAACGGCGACGCCACGGTCAAGGATCGGGTCGAGTCCCTGGGCGTGCCCCACCCGGAGGTGGAGCTGATCCTGGCCAACGGCCAGCCGGTGGGCTTCGACTACCTGGTCCAGGACGGGGATCGCATCGCCGTCTACCCCCGTTTTCACTCCCTGGACATCCCCTCCTGGAGCCGCGCCAGCCCGGAGCCCCCGTCCCCGCCCCGCTTCGTCCTGGACGCGCACCTGGGCAAGCTGGCCAGCTACCTGCGCATGCTGGGCTTCGACGTCCTCTACCGCAACGACTACGACGACGAGGAGCTGGCCCGCATCGCCAGCCAGGAGCGGCGCATCCTCCTCACCCGGGATCGGGGCCTGCTCAAGCGCCGGGAGGTGATCCACGGCTACTGCCTGCGCTCCCTGCGCTCCCGAGAGCAGCTGCTGGAGGTGCTGCGGCGCTTCGACCTGGGCGGGGCCATCGCGCCCTTCCACCGGTGTCTGCGCTGCAACGGCCTGCTGGAGCCGGTGGCCAAGGAGGCCATCCTGGCCCAGCTGGAGCCCAAGACTCGGCGCTACTACCACGAGTTCTTCCGCTGTCAGCAGTGCGGGCAGATCTACTGGAAGGGCTCCCATTTCCAACGCATGCAGGCCTTCATCCAGGAGATGAACGGGCAGCTCACCTAGCCGGGTGAGCTGCTTTTTCGTGGGGGCTGGGAGCGCTTTTCGAACGCCCTGGCATTTGTCTTTTCCTCCTGCGCCGCACTATAATCCGTATAGTTCCGAACAAATTCTTTTGCCGGATTCCTGCGGATTTCTCAAGCAACTTTCCAGCCTGATTTTCCACTAAACTGTCCGAGCGCCTAGTGTGGCTCCGAGGGGTTCGGACAGAGCCACGGCCTGCCCCGGCGTCTACCGGCCCGGGGGCATGGGCCATCCAGTCAAGGAGGCGCAATTTGAAGCTACATGAGTATCAATCCAAGCGCATCTTCGCCAAGTACGGGATCCCCATCCCTCGGGGCGAGGTGGCCACCACACCGGCTGAGGCCCGGGACATCGCGGTGCGGTTGGGCAAGCCGGTGGTGATCAAGAGCCAGGTGCTGGTGGGGGGCCGAGGCAAAGCCGGGGGCATCAAGCTGGCCAAGACGCCCGACGAGGCGGAGCAGGTGGCAGCCCAGATCCTGGGCATGGAGATCAAGGGCCTGCGGGTCAAGAAGGTCCTGGTGGACGAGGCCGCGGACATCCGCTCCGAGATCTACCTGGGCGCGGTCCTGGACCGGGCGGCCCGGCGGGTGGCCATCATGGCCAGCAGCGAGGGTGGCGTGGAGATCGAAGAGGTGGCGGCCAAGACACCGGAGAAGATCGTCAAGGTCCACGTGCACCCCTTCCTGGGGCTGAAGGACTACCAGGCCCGCAACCTGGCCTACGGCATCGGCCTGCCCAAGGAGCACGTGAAGGCCTTCGTGAAGATCGCCAAGGGGCTCTACAACGCCTACGTGGGCACGGACGCCAGCCTGGCCGAGATCAACCCCCTGGTCATCAACGGCGAGGGCAAGCTCCTGGCCGTGGATGGCAAGATCGTCCTGGACGACAGCGCCCTCTTCCGCCACCCGGACCTGGCGGAGATGCGGGATCCGGACGACGAGGACGAGTACGAGCGGGAGGCCCGGCGCTACGGCCTGACCTACATCCACTTGGATGGAGAGATCGGCTGCATGGTCAACGGCGCGGGCCTGGCCATGGCCACCATGGACATCGTCAAACTCTACGGAGGCGAGCCGGCCAACTTCCTGGACATCGGCGGCGGGGCCCAGGCAGACAAGGTGGCCGCAGCCCTGCGCATCATCCTCTCGGACGAGCGGGTGAAGGCCGTGCTCATCAACATCTTCGGCGGGATCACCCGCTGCGACGAGGTGGCCCGGGGCATCCTGGAGGCCACCAGCACCCTGGATGTGCGGGTGCCCTTCGTGGTTCGCCTGGTGGGGACGAACGAAGAGGAAGGACGCCGCCTTCTGGCCCAGGCCAACATGATCACCGCCACCAGCCTGGCCGAAGCGGCCCAGAAAGCCGTTGCAGCCGCCAAAGGAGAGTTGGCATGAGCATTCTAGTCGGAAAAGAGACGCGCCTGCTGGTGCAGGGCATCACCGGGCGGGAAGGCTCCTTCCACACCGCCCAGATGATCGAGTACGGCACCAACGTGGTGGCCGGCGTCACCCCGGGCAAAGGGGGCGAGTGGGCCGTGGGCAATGTGCCCGTCTTCGACACAGTGAAGGAAGCGGTGGAGGCCACCGCAGCCAACACCAGCATCATCTACGTGCCGGCCCGCTTCTCCCCGGACGCCATCCTGGAGGCGGCGGACGCTGGCATCGAGCTGGTTGTCTGCATCACGGAAGGCATCCCGGCCCTGGACATGGTCAGCGTGCGGGCCTTCCTGGACACCACGAACACTCGGCTGATCGGCCCCAACTGCCCGGGCGTCATCACCCCAGGGGAGGCCAAGGTGGGCATCATGCCTGGCCACATCCACACGCCAGGGCCGGTGGGCATCGTCAGCCGCTCCGGCACCCTCACCTACGAGGTGGTCTACGCGCTGACGGCTCGGGGCATCGGCCAGAGCACGGCCGTGGGTATCGGCGGCGATCCCATCATCGGCACCACCTTCCTGGACGTGCTGCAGATGTTCGAGGACGATCCGGGCACGGAGCAGGTGGTGCTCATCGGCGAGATCGGCGGCACGGACGAGCAGCGGGCTGCGGAGTTCATCGCCTCCAAGATGACCAAACCGGTGGTGGGCTTCATCGCCGGCCGGACGGCGCCCCCGGGCAAGCGCATGGGCCACGCCGGCGCCATCATCTCCGGCGGTGAGGGCACCGCGGAGGAGAAGATCGCGGCCTTGCAGGCGGCTGGGGTGGCGGTGGCCAGCCACCCAGAGGAGATCGCCGACCTGGTGGCCCGGAATCTCTGATCGGCCCGAGCAACGGGCGGTCCCTGACAGATGGAAATGGAAAAGGCCCTCGAGTCGTCGAGGGCCTTTTTCGATCTTTTTGTTGGGGCACGTCTTCAAGCACTTCGGGGCAGGCTCAAATGGCCAGGCCAGCGCGATGTGAGATCGGGGGAATCATCACATGGACGTCTGCTGGGTGACCCAACCATCCCGCAAGGCAACCAGCACGGCCTCGGTGCGGCTGTTCACGTCCATCTTGCTGAAAATGTTGCTCAGATGGGTCTGGACGGTCCGCTCGGAGATGACCAGCTCCCGAGCGATCTCCTTGTTGCTGTAGCCCTGGAGCAGGGCCTTCATCACGTCCATCTCCCGGCGGGTCAGCCGCTGGTGGATGTTGCGCTTCTCGCTCATGGCCGGTTCCGGCCCAGCGTAGGTGTTGCGGTGGTTGAAGCGGTTCATTCGGGGAGGCATCTGGACGTCCGCGGCCTCCCGGTCGTTGCGCAGGGCCCGGATGGTCTTGACCAGGTCGCTGGCAGCGGCGGACTTCAGCACATAGGAGCTGGCGCCGGCCTTGATCATCTCGGCCAGGGTGTCGTCGTCCTCGGAGGCGGTGAGGCCGATGATCAGCACGTCGGGCATGATGGCCTTCAGGCGCCGGGTGGCGTCGATACCCGTCATCACCGGCATGTGGATGTCCATGAGGACCACATGGGGGCGGGGACCGCGCTGGATGGCCTCGATGGCGTCCTGGCCGTTGCTGGCTTCGCCGACGATCTGGATGTCATCCTCCATCTCCAGGAGGGAGCGCATTCCCTGCCGCACCAGCACGTGGTCGTCGGCTAAGAAAACTCGGGTCTTTCGAAGCATTGTCATGGTTGTTCTCTCTCCCGTGGTCTTGCCTGTTGCAATCGCCACAATTTCTAGCAATGATTGTACCTAGAATCACAGAAATAGTTAAACGGTATTTATTGGAAACTCATTAGAAATCCAACAGAATTTTGCGTGAATGTCGTAGTTCCCCAGGCCCACCTCCTTTACGACCCCCCATATGGCCTTCCGCCAAGTCACGTGAACGCTCACTGGTTTGCACGTACGCCAAAATGCGTTAATACACTATTCTGGATATTACTATCCCCGATAGCAGGCCAATGCTCAATGGCCCCTTGGTACTATTTCGGCGGCTGGATGGCGGTGAAATGAGGGGTGGTGGCGCTTTTTGTTCCGTGTCTGGTCCTCGGAACTCCGCCAAGTGGCCGGGCATGGCCCAGGCTTTTTTCCGGACAGGGAAGCGACCTAGACCATTTTCCGGGTCCTAGCTTGGATCCCCTAGGCCATTCGCCCCGCCTTTCCCGGTCATGGGGGCGTAAGCTGTGGGCTTTGCATCCGACCGGGGAAGAATTTGCCCCGGAGGAATCAGGTGTAGGATAATGGGGCCGTTCTCGGTCTATGGACTGACCAGGAGCCGAGATCATCGTTGCACCTCGCACCGCAACCCCGTGACCCAGCAGCAACAGCCTCAGAACCTACCCAGAGTATAACGAAGGCGAATTTCGCCTCGTTCCTGCGCATGACCAGTCTGTGCGCCGGTCGGCTTCGGCCCTTTCCTGCAAGACACCCATCCATGCCCAGCTTGCCCAACTCCCACACCGCCCGGACGTCCAACCGCATGGACGCCCTCTACCTCATCGCCGTGATCAGCTCGGTAGGCGCAGCTACCGGGGATCGATCCTGCCTGGTTGGAGGGGATGGGTGACGCTGCGCCGCCCAACTCGTTGTGTTTGACCCTTCCAACCGGAAGGGTCTTTTTGTTTTCGGTTCCCCGTCTGAGAAAGGAGGATGCTGTGGACAGTTCCCGAGCCGTCTCTGTCAACCCACAGGACAAAGGAGTGGAGGTGGTGGGGCAGATCCCACCGGAGTACGAGCCCATCCTGACGCCGGAGGCCCTGGCCTTCGTTGCGGACCTGCACCGCCGCTTCAACCCCACGCGCCTGGAGCTTCTCCAGCGCCGGGCCCAGCGCCAGGAGGAGATCAACGCCGGCAAGATGCCCGACTTCCTGCCCGAGACCGCCCACATCCGGGAGGGCGACTGGCGGGTGGCGCCCACGCCGGCGGATCTGGAGAAGCGCTGGGTGGAGATCACTGGGCCCACGGACCGCAAGATGATGATCAATGCCCTGAACTCCGGAGCCGAGGTCTTCATGGCCGACTGCGAGGACGCCCTCTCCCCCACCTGGCGCAACGAGGTGGGCGGCCAGGTCAACCTGGTGGACGCGGTGCGGCGCACCATCCGCTTCGAGAATCCCGATGGCCGGGTCTACGCGCTGAAGGACAAGATCGCCACCCTGCTGGTGCGCCCCCGGGGATGGCATCTGGTGGAGAAACATGTCCTGGTGGACGGGGAGCCCATCTCCGGCAGCCTCTTCGACTTCGGCATGTACTTCTTCCACAACGCCAAAGCCCTGCTGGACCAGGGCAGCGGCCCTTACTTCTACCTGGCCAAGCTGGAGAGCCACCTAGAGGCCCGGCTCTGGAACGAGGCCTTCAACGCGGCCCAGGATGCCCTGGGCATCCCCCGAGGCACTGTTCGGGCTACGGTGCTCATCGAGACCATCCTGGCCGCCTTCGAGATGGACGAGATCCTCTACGAGCTGCGGGAGCACGCGGCGGGGCTCAACGCCGGCCGCTGGGACTACATCTTCAGCGTGATCAAGAAGTTCGCCCGCTTCGAGGATCTGGTGCTGCCGGATCGCAGCCAGATCACCATGACCGTGCCCTTCATGCACGCCTACACCGAGCTCCTGGTGCGCACCTGCCACCGCCGGGGCGCCCACGCCATCGGCGGCATGGCGGCCTTCATCCCCAGCCGCAAGGACCCGGAGGTGAATCGGGTGGCCCTGGCCAAGGTCCGGGAAGACAAGGTGCGGGAGGCCAACCAGGGCTTCGACGGCTCCTGGGTGGCCCACCCGGATCTGGTGCCCACGGTCCACCAGGTCTTCGAGGAGTTCCTGGACGGCAAACCCCACCAGAAGGATCGGCTGCGGGAGGACGTCCACGTGACGGCCCAGGACCTGCTGAACCTGAACGTGCCCGGCGGCTCCATCACCGAGGCCGGGGTGCGCCTGAACGTGAGCGTGGCCCTGCAGTACCTGAACTGGTGGCTCCAGGGCTGGGGCGCGGTGGCCATCAACAACCTGATGGAGGACGCAGCCACCGCGGAGATCTCCCGGGCCCAGCTCTGGCAGTGGATCCATCACGGCGCCCGCCTGGACGACGGCCGGCCTGTCACCCGGACGCTCTACGAGCAGATCCGAGAGGAGGAGCTGGCCAAGCTAGGCGGTCGGCAGGAAGGCCGCTACGCGGACGCCGCCACCATCCTGGACACCCTGGTCCTGGCCGACGATTTCATCGAGTTCATGACCCTGGTGGCCTACGACTACCTGGACTGAGCTCCGCCGAATCCCATCTCCCAAATCCCGTATCCTGAATCCTGAATTCCGAATCCCGTTTCCCGAATCCCGTCTCCCGCACCCTGTACCCGAAGGAGAAACCCATGAACATGAACGGCACATTCAAAGAGCAGGCCGAAGCCCTGGCCAAAGAGTGGGCCACGGACCCTCGCTGGAAGGGCGTCCGCCGGGACTACTCCCCGGAGGAGGTGGTGCTCCTGCGCACCTCCATCCCTCTGGAGAACAGCCTAGCCCTGAACGGCTCCCGCAAGCTCTGGCAGATGCTCCAGACCGAGCCCTACGTGCGCACCTTCGGCGCCCTGACCGGCGCCCAGGCCGTGCAGATGGTCCGGGCCGGGCTCAAGGCCATCTACCTGAGCGGCTGGCAGACCGCGGCCGACGCCAACTCCGCGGCCCACACCTACCCGGACCAGAGCCTCTACCCCGCGGACAGCGTGCCCGCGGTGGTCATGCGCCTGAACAACGCGCTCATGCGGGCGGACCACATCAGCCGCCTCCAGGGCAAGGATGGTTCGGACTGGTACGTGCCCATCGTGGCTGACGCAGAGGCTGGCTTCGGCGGCCCCCTGAACGCCTTCGAGCTCATGAAAGGCATGGTGGAGGCCGGCGCGGCTGGCGTCCACTTCGAGGATCAGCTGGCCGCGGCCAAGAAGTGTGGCCACATGGGGGGCAAGGTCCTGGTGCCCACCTCCCAGTTCATCAACACCCTGAAGGCCGCCCGCCTGGCCGCGGACGTCCTGGGCGTGCCCTCCATCCTCATCGCTCGCACCGACTCCCTGGACGCCACCCTGCTCACCAGCGACATCGACGAGCGAGACCGGCCCTTCATCACCGGGGAGCGGACCAGCGAGGGCTACTACGTGGTGCGCAACGGCATGGAGGCGGCCATCAGCCGGGCCCTGGCCTACGCCCCCTACGCGGACCTGGTCTGGTGCGAGACGAAGGTGCCGGATCTGGAGGAGGCCCGGCAGTTCGCGGAGGCCATCAAGCGGGAATACCCGGACAAGATGCTGGCCTACAACTGCTCGCCCTCCTTCAACTGGAAGCGCCACCTGGACGACGCCACCATCGCCAAGTTCCAGGACGAGCTGGGGGCCATGGGCTACAAGTTCCAGTTCATCACCCTGGCCGGCTGGCACCTGATCAACTACTACACCTTTGACCTGGCCCGCCGCTACGCCCAGGAGGGCATGCCCGCCTACGTGGAGCTCCAGGAGCGGGAGTTCGCGGCGGAATCCCTGGGCTACACGGCCACCAAGCACCAGCAGGAGGTGGGCGCGGGCTACTTCGACCAGGTGCTCATGACCATCACCGGGGGCGAGGCCTCCACTGGCGCCCTGGCCGGCTCCACCGAGGCGGAGCAGTTCCACTAGCCTACCCAGCTTCCGGGGAGCTCCAAGCTTCCCGGAAAC
>WGCB01000794.1 GCA_015494005.1 Caldilineaceae bacterium | reverse complement strand
TCCACGTAGGCCGCCTGGCAGGCGGCCTACGTGGACTACCTGCGGGAGGCCAGTCATCGCTTCGAGGTGGTGGCCGGGGAGGGCGCCCTGGACGAGGCCTGGGGCTTGACAGCCTTGGACGACCAGGGGCGTCCCCTGCTCCCGGGGGACGATCGGCTGCTCCCGGCCACGGCCACCCAGATGCGGGAGACCCTGGTCGCGCTCCTTTCGTCCCGGCCAGATGGGCTGCTCCAGGCCCGGCTCCAGCTGCGGGTCTGGCTCCAGGAGGTGGAACAGGAGCGGCAGAAGCTCCTGAAGGCGGCCATGCCCGGGGTGCGACGGTTGGCCCAGGCCCAGCGTCAACTGGCCCTGCGCAACTGGCGACTCCGCTATTTCTCTGCCCTCTCGGGCCGTCCGTCCCTGGCCGGGGCCTTCCTGCGCCCCACCCTGCTGATCCTGGCCATCACGCTCTTTGCGGTCCTCTACATGGTGGCCTTCCAGCGGCCATGGGACTGGATGAGCGACGGGGCCTTCCTCCTGGGGATCGGCCTGGGGGCCTACCTGGCCAGCTTCGTAGCCTACCGGCGACGCCTCTCCCTGGTGCGCCGGCTGCGGCGGGAGCGGGTGCGCCTGGCCCAGGAAGAGCTCACGGATCGGCTGCAGGAGCGGGTGCGGGTTGGGCTGATCCGGGTCTACGAGCACCTGGCCAACATGCTCTGGCAGATGAGCCATGTCCTGGACGATACCCTGGAGGAGCTGCAGCAGTGGAGCGTGGAGAGCGGTCCGCCGCCGCTGCCACCGCCGGGGGTGCGTCCCAGCCATGTCTATCGTCCTTTCCTGGATCGCACCCTGTGGGAGCGCTGCCGGGACTATCTGCGGGGTCAGCAGGATCGGCGCGGGCGACGCAGCGAGGAGCGTCTGTTGGAGACCTGGGGCGAACCCCGCTGGCGGCAACGACTCCGTCGTCTGCTCCTGGAGGAGGAAGCCCCGGATCGATCCCTGGCCGAGGCGCTGGTGAGCTTTGTGCAGGGGACCATCCACGAGGCGGTGGCGCCGGTGAGTGTGGAGTCCCCCAGCCGCTCCCGGGCGGCCCTGATCCGGGTGCTGGCTCGGGAGTACAACATCGAGCACCTGCTCTGGCATTCCCCGGAGGAGTCCCAGGTGCTGGAGCAGGGTCGGCTGGCCCTGTCCAACGGCCGCCAGGACACAGCCACGGAGATCCGAGGGCGGATCCATCGCTACCTGGAGTTCACCTGGCGCAACGCCAAACCATCGGCCAACGTGGATCTGGCGGATCGGATGGCGGCTCACGGTATCCCAGTGGATTTTGCCGCGGTTTCCGGCCGGCCGGACAGCGAACTGCCCCGTTCCATCCTCCACGAGTTTCGCCTGGCCCAGCTGGTCACGTACAATCCTTTCAGCATCTCGGTGGTGCGCACCCTCCATGGGCTCTCGCTGCCGGATATCGGGGCGATACATCGCTATCGGGAGGAGATGAAGCGGCTGTCGGAGGCAGAACAGGGGGCGATCTTGCTGGTGGCCCGAAACCCAGGCCTGGTCTACGACGTGTTGGCGGAGGATTCGTCTGTGGGGCAGATGTGGCGGTGACGCCTGGGTGAAGCACATTCGGAGGCATGAAAAAAGGCCAGCCTGACATTGGGCTGGCCTTTGCGCGTCCAGGAAATGGGTGGTTAGCGATATGCCCCCGCGGTGAAGAGGCCGGAGGGCAGGGAGACCTGATCTTCTTTCATGCGCTCCAACACCTTGGGACGGATACCGGTGGGGCGCAGGGAGCCGATGATTCGCCCGTCCTGGAAGCCTTCCTCCACGAAGTGGAAGATGTCCTGGGTGACGATGGTCTCCCCTTCCATGCCGACCACCTCGGTGCAGTAGACGACCCGGCGGCTGCCATCTCGCATGCGCTCGACGTGCACGATGATGTCCACTGCAGAGGCGATCTGCTGTCGGATCGCCCGCAAGGGCAGCTCCATGCCCGCCATGAGCACCATGGTCTCCAGACGCGTGAGCGTGTCCCGAGGCGAGTTGCTGTGGGCTGTGGACATGGAGCCGTCGTGGCCTGTGTTCATGGCCTGAAGCATGTCCAGGGCTTCGCCGCCTCGGCACTCACCGATGACCAGACGATCCGGGCGCATGCGCAGGCTGTTGATCACCAGATCCCGGATGGAGACCTCGCCCCGGCCCTCGATGTTGGGAGGGCGGGTTTCCAGGCGGACCACATGCTCCTGGCGAAGCTGAAGCTCGGCACTGTCCTCGATGGTGATGATGCGGTCATCCGAGGGGATGAAGCTGCTCAGAACGTTCAGCAGGGTGGTTTTGCCTGAGCCCGTGCCTCCGCTCACGATGATGTTCAGCCGGGAGATGACCGCCGCCTCGATGAACTGGGCGAATTCCTCGGTGAAGCTGCCAAAGCGGATGAGGTCCTCCACTGTCAGAGGGGCCTTGCTGAACTTTCGGATAGTGATGCTGGGCCCGTCGATAGCCAGGGGCGGGATGACGGCGTTGACTCGGCTACCATCTGGGAGGCGGGCGTCCACCATGGGGCTGCTTTCGTCCACGCGGCGGCCCAGGGGGGCTAGGATGCGTTCGATGATGCGCTGCACATGGTTGTTGTCCTGGAATTTGATGTTGACCCGCACCAATTTCCCTCCTCGTTCCGCGTACACTCGGTTAGGGCCGTTGACCATGATTTCGGTCACGCTGTCATCGTCCAGCAGGGGTTGGATGGGGCCGAAACCGAGGATTTCGGCCACGATCATCTCGAACAGCTGATTCCGTTCAGTGCGGCTCAGCACCAGCCCGGCTTCGGCAATGGCCTTGTTAAAGAAAGGCTCGATCACTTGGCGGCCTTCCTGGGAGTTCAAAGTGTCCGGCCGTTGGTTGTAGTTCTCGATAAGCTCCTGCTGGACTTTATCCTTGATGACAAAGTAGGAAGGAGGGAAGGTCCCAGCTCCGTCTTCGATTTTAGTCGCCGACCTGGTCTGTTCAGTTTTATGGGAAGGGGGTGTTTTTATGGGCTTGGATGCCGGGGGTGTAGCCACTGGTTTGAGGGCGCCGATGGCTTTTCCCCCGTTGGGCGTGGGATCCGGCACATTCTTCTGGGGTTGGGTGCGTTTGAACAGGCCCACAGTTCCTCCTCACAAATGGGTCAACGGTTCTCTGTCGCGTATTTGGCCGGGTCGAACAGGGAGATCTCAGCATCTCCCCGCTTTTTCACTTCAGGGATCTCTCGTCGAGGCACAATGTAGACTGGATCCCAGTCGTTCCACTCGTTGTTGCTCAGGTTGCGCTGGTTGCTCCCGTCTCGGTTCATGGCCCAGATCTGGGCGCGGCCGGTGTCCCGGTTGCTCCAGAAGGCAATGGTTTGGCCGTCGGGGCTGAAAGTGGGGTGCTTGTCCCATTCCCAATCGTTTTTTGTGAGTCGGTGAGGAGTTACATAGCCGTCCGCATTGATCTCCGAGAAGTAAAGGATAAAGATCTCATCTCCATAGTTTTTCCCGCCTGGGGCCCCAGAACGCTGGGATGTAAAGGCCACGGCCTGATCATCGGGAGAGAAAACAGGCTGGTAGTTGATGGCACTGTTGTTCAAGAGCTCGACTCGGGCTTCTCGCCAGTGAGCCGGCACATCGTATCGCCACATGTAGATGGCCACCGATTTGCCGCTGCCGTCGTCTTCGACCCAGATGCGGCGTAGGTTGTCGCTGCTCCATTTGGCCTGTTCTTGCAGATGCAAGTAGAGGCCAGTGGGGTCGGTCACAGGGAGTTGCTCGCTGCCATCTGGTCGCATCACCCAAAGCCCGGTAGGGGAGCCAGGCCGGTCGCTCTGAAAGGCAATCCAGCCAGGATACCAGTCGATGGGGTTCGCCGGGGGAGGGAGCAGCAACTTGCGAAATTCATCCAGCGGATCAGGCGTGGGTGTGGCCGTTGGGGATGGCGTGGGCGTGGGGGTGGGCGTCAGAGCCAAGCCAACACGCTGGAGTCCACGGCGGGCTTCGGATGTGTCCGCCACAGGAAGGTCGGCGGCTGCCGAGTACTGGATAAAAGCAGCCCAGATCTGGCCTTCTGACTCCAGCGCTGCGCCGTAGGCCAGCTGGGTTTCGTAGAGCGAATCCACCACTTGACCGCCGAGCAGTAACGGTTCGGTTTGATAGAGGCCCGTCAAGATCTGGATGGCTTCCTGATAACGCTCCTGAGAGACAAAGTTCGCTGCTGAAAGGTACTGGTCCAAGAGCTGCTTGCGTGTGCGGCTCTCCGCATCTCGGGGGCGGAGACGGATGGCCTGCTGATAGAGGGCAAGGATGGATTCCACATCCTCCAAGGACGCTGGCTTCTCGGCGCTCTTCTGGCTGGCCAAGCGCATGTAGCTCTCGTACAGGTGCTGCTCGACAGTCTGGGCCTTGTAGCTTGTGCTGATCTGGCGGATTTGCTCATAGTAGGGCAGCGCGTCCTCAAATCGCTCCTGCTGGAAGAGAGCCTCTGCCGTCTCGAAATTGCTGTCCAACTGCTTGGACTGTTGGATCTCGGTGATCCGCCGGGCAGTATCCTTGTAGTTGGGCGCCTCGGCTTGGATCTCTTGGAAGAGCTGCAGTGCTTGGTCCAGCTTGCCTTCCTGTTGATATGCGAGGGCGGTCTCGTATTTTTCTATCAACGCCAGCTGGCCCTTGGCTTTTTCTTGTCCAGCCAGCGCTTCGTCGTTATCGGGGGCATAGTCAAGTATCTCTGTGAAGTACTGCAATGCTGCCTCGTAGTCCCCTTGGCTGAAGGCCGTGTTGGCCTGCTCGAACAGGGCCTGCATCTGCTGCTGCTGGAGTTGCGCCGAGCGAGTTGGGGCCAACCACTGTTGGTAGAGATACCAGCCAGCCGCTGCGGTAGCCAGGAGAAGGACGGCCAAGAGGATCCGCGCCCATCGTATGCGAGCCAACTGGAGGGACAGGAGAGAGCGCCCACGTACAGGGTGCTTGTCCAGCTTGACCTTCATCTGCACGTGTTCGAGCAGGGGCAGAATCTCCTCTTCCTGGTTGGGGTACTCTTCCAGCAGCTCTTGAAGAGTGCCGATCGCTGCTTTCCAAGAGCCTTCCTGGATATATCGCGCTGCCTCTCGAAATCGTGGGTCTAGAGAAAGAGAATTTACAGCCATCGGTTTGACCTCTTCATTGCTTGGTGCGCACGGGGTGTCTACTGCACGACCCAGTTCACCCGCCGAACGCTTCCATCATTCCCGGAATCGCAGGGCCTAGAATCACTGCGAACAAGGCAGGAAAGATGAACAGCACGATGATGGGCATCATTTTCAAAGGCATCGTAGCGGCCACCTCCTCCGCCCACTGTCGCCTTCGCATTCGGATCTGTTCGCTCTGGGTATGGAGAATATTCGAGACCGAGATGCCCAGCTGATCGGCCTGGATCAACACTGCTGTGAAGGTGCTGAGTTCGGCCACGTCTGTGCGTTCTGCCATGTTGCGTAGAGCCTCAGATCGCTGTACACCCATGTGCATTTCGTGCACGACCCGTTTGAATTCCTGAGTGAGGGGATTGTCCCATTTGTCACAGAGGCGCAGGAGCGCAATGTCGAAACCCAGCCCTGCATCCACCATGGTGGTCAGCATGTCGAGGGCATTGGGCAGTGCCTTGCTGATTTCCTGTTTGCGTTTGCGAATTCGACTGCTGAGCCAAAAATTGGGCAGATAGAAGCCCATGAGCCCTGCTGCAATGCCGAACAGTGTCGCCGAGAGGAGCGGCATGTGGCGCCCCCCTGCCAGGTAGAAGACGGTTAGAACCGCTACAGTAAAAGCGGACAACATCTTCAGCCCTAACAAGTCAATGACAGCCAGGTTGCCTGGGTTTCCAGCCATCATGAGCTGGTGCCGCAATATGTCCAGGTTGCTGGAAGGGGTGAATCGTCCTAACTTGGCCAATAGACTCCGAAACAGCGGTTGGAGGATCCGCTGCACGAATGTTTCTTCCTCTTGGCGGTTGCGCCATGTGTCCTGGTCGGCTAGGTTGCGCAGTCGCTTTTTCAGTGCTCGCTGTTCTTGTTCCCGGAACAGGCCATAGATCAGGAGGAACACGCCCAAGGAAACAACCAGAGCGATGAACGCTGTACGCAGCCCAGTATCTTGCAAGGCCTGATTGAGTAAAACATCGAGTGTGGAGGATTTAGTGACCATATCTATCGAGATCGTTCCTATGTCGAGTTTCTACATGGTCAGTAATCAATTTTCAGCAGGGCATTCATGAAGAAAATGCCGAGTCCCATGCTGATGACTGCGCCTATGGGGATCACGATCCAGGGGAATTGGAACATTTGCAGAATGTAGCCTGGGTTCAGCACCATGAGGATGGCAGCGACGAAGAAAGGCATGGCAGCCAGCATGTACCCTGTCATGCGCTGCATACTGGTCATGGTTCGGATTTCACCCTGGACACGCACTCGATCCCGGATGGTTGCGCTGATGGTTTCCAATATGTTCCCCAGGTTGCCCCCAACCTCGTTCTGGATCGTGATGGCCGTGACTACGAGACCCAAGTCCTCGCTTTCCATGCGCTCAACAAGCCGGTTCAATGCGTCTTGTAGTGGGACGCCAAGGGATATTTCATGGGTGACTCTCTCGAATTCATCTTTGCTGGGTGAGGGCATCTCCTGGGCTACCAGTTGCATGGCCTGGATCAAGCCGTACCCAGCCCGGAGGCTGCCTACCACCAAGTTGAGCACATCGGGGAGTTGATTCTGGAACGCTGCGATGCGTTTGCTCTTTTTGCGTTTCAACCAGAAACGGGGGGCCATGAGAGCCAGGGGGAACAGGCCCAATCCGCCGAGCACAGATCGACTGATCAGCATGCCTAGCGCAAAAGCGACAACACCCAACCCGGCGGTCATCAGCATGAACTCACCGGGTTTCATTTGGACACTGGCCTGAGCGAGCTCCAGAGAAAGCTTCGAACCAAGCTTCCCCTCTCCTAGACGGCGACCCATCGCGCTTTGAGGACTGTCCGCTGGAACCGCAGAAGAAGTCAGGCGGAGAGGGCGCGGACTTGATGCCAGGCGCTCTTCTACTTCATCGTCCGGACCGATGATGAGGAGGATGCCATAGAAGAGCACGATGATCGCTGCCATCACCGCTAGCGTGATTATCAAAGCCATGGCTGCGTGTCCTGTGGTTCGATCTGCTCGACTTCGCGATGCCTACAGTGGGCCTGTGGCGAGTCCACAGCATTGTTGTCGGCTAGGTAGGGATATTGCGCCACTTCATGGAAAGGCGCCCCAGGATGCTCGGGGTGCTGGCTGTTTGCTTGCTTTTCTGCGGCTGCGGTGCAAGCTGCTTGGCGAAACGAAGCAGTTTCCGTCCCAGTGCACTCTTTGGATTGCTTTGCACAAGCGGTACGCCCCGATTCAAGGAATAGGTGGCCAGTCCGATGTCGTTGGGGAAGTGTTCGAACACCCGCATGTTGAGGGTCTGGGCCACGTCGTCCGTGCTTACTCCGCCTTGGATGTCGGACCGGTTGACGACGAGCATGAATTTCTCGATCGGGAAATCACTTCTCTCCGCGGCTTGGACGAAGTAGGTCAAACGGCGGAGCGCTGTGATTTCCGGCGTGGTCACTAGGATCACTTTGCTGGCCAGAAGCAAGGCGACATTGGTTTGGCTTTCGAAGATGGTGCCGGCGTCAATGATGAGGTAGTCGGAGCGTCTGCTCAGATAGTAGATAATTTTCTCGAAGGTCTCGCTGTCGAAGGCATCGCTGTCCTCTGGATTGTGGCTGCTGGCAAAGACTTGGACTCCGCTGGCATGTTCAGTAAGGACGCCAGTGACCAGGTCTGCGTCCAGATTCGCCCCGTGGCCCAAAATGTCTCCGCCAGTGAACTGGGCAGTCAGGTTCAATGCTGTTTCCAGATCGCCCAAAGCGCTCTGTCCATCCACCAGGGTGACCCGTCGTCCTGTTTGCTCTCGGATAGCCACAGCCAAATTGACGGCGAGCAGGGTGCATCCCACGCCTCCTTTGGGGCTGATGACTGTATAGATCTCACACTGATGTTTGGGATTGGCATTAGGATGTAAACGGGCAATTTTCTCTGTGCGGATACGCTCTGTCTGGATGAGCCGGTCCAATGTGTTGATGACCTCGGAATCGTGCAGAGGTTTGGTGATAAAGGCCCGGGCTCCTGCCAGCAATGCCTCTCGAACATAGGTGACAGCAGACTGTTCAGCCAGCGCTACGATAGGCGTCGATGGCACGATGATGGCCAATTTACGGATGGTCTCTAGGGAGGACGCATCGGCCAGCGTGTCATCGACAATCAGTACGTCCAGGTCCAGGATATCTTGAGCAGCGATCTGGAGGGCGTCCTGAGAAGAAGGCACGAACTGAACATAGTAGTTTTTCTCCGGCGCGAAAATACGCTGGAGATGTGAGATGGTGCTTTGATGGCTGCTGACAATGAGCGTGTAGATTTTGTCTTGCGTCATATGATAGCTCCTGGACCCTGCTGGGCTGGCCCGGAGAAGCAAGCGAGGGCTATTGGGAAGCGCTGTCTTTCTGATCGTTGGCCGAGTCGTTGCTGGTTTGTTCGGATTGGCTGACCGTTGTCCGGTAACCGCTATAGGCTGTGGTGCCGCCAACGCTATCCAGCTGGAAATAGTCGATCAAGAACTCCTCATCCACAGGGGCAACGGGTACAAACGCCTGGTTGCCTGGGGCTCGCAGGAAGAGATCCAATGGCCCTCCTGCGTCCACCAAGTACTTGATGATCAGGGCTTCCTGAGGGGAAACGGCCAACAAGATAGCCCGAGGAGCCAGGATGCCTTTCCCTTCGTCCGGCGTCGCCTGTTTGATCAAGCCTTTGACTTCCAGGTTTTGGAGGCTCAGGAACGTGGTCTGAACATTTTCTGCAGGGGCCGCATTTGCCCGGTTGTTGAAGTCAAACTCCCCGGTGTAAGCCAGGTCGATGTGAGCGCCTACCGAAAGCATGCCGATCTGTCCTAACAGGCTGCTCGCTGGGATAGCGACCAGAACTTGGTCTGAATCCATGCGATAGATTACAGGCGACTTTGGATCCGTGGGTTCCAGAAGATGATAGTTCAATACCATCTCTCCGGGGGCTATTTGTTCAGTGGTCAGTTTCCCCACCACATCTTCCAAGCTGGCGGCGTAATCCTCTGGAACAAGATTGGCCGGGATGTTTTTCAATACGACGGTGCCTTCTTCAACGAGGGAGAAAGCCGGGATCTTCTGCACAGCCACAACGGCTGTTACCGTGGGCACTTCGTTGTCCTCGGTCAGTTTGGCGCTGATGGTTAACTCGTTGACCAGCTGGAATGTCAACAGCCCAGCCAGAACAGCGAGCAAAATGCCTGATGTCACCCAAAGCCAACCACGTTTCTGTTTCATCGGTTTTCCTCGATTGGGCTACTCCGGTTCTGAAGCGGAAATCAGGAATGAAAAAGGAGGACAACAATGCCCCCCTCCCTATCCT
>WGCB01000793.1 GCA_015494005.1 Caldilineaceae bacterium | reverse complement strand
GCCAGGAGCAGCTCCGGGTGGTCCTGGGTCAGATCCCGGGCCAGAGCCACCGCGGCCCCGGTCTCGCCGGACTGCCACAGGCTCTCCAGCAGGCCGCAGAGGAGATCCAGGCGCTTTGGCTGCTGAGCGACCAGCTCCTGGTGGAGGCTCGCAGCTCGCCGCCAGCGCCGGCCCCGGCGATAGAGGCAGCCCAGGCCAGCCGGGGTGATGGCCAGGCGGTCCGCCTGGTCGATGGCCGTGCGGTTGATCCCCGCCCGGATGATGGGATCGTAGGGCGAGAGGTCAAAGGCCCGGGCCCAGTGCAGGCGGGCCTGGGGCAACAGCCCCCGCTGCTCCGCGGCCATGGCCAGCATGGACCAGGCCAGCTCGCTGGTGGGGTCTGCCCGCAGGAGGCGCCGGGCCCACTCCTCTCCCTCCTCCCAGCCCCGCTCCATCCAGAGGGCCTGGAGCAGCCGAAAGTAGGCGGCCAGGTGGCGGGGGACCCGTTTCAGCACCACCCGGGCCAGCGCCATGACTCGAGGGATGTCCCGGGCCTCCAACGCGGCCTCCAGGGCCTGATCCCAGAGGGCCAGCTCGGTCATCACCGTGCTCTCCGTCGGTTCCGACATGGGCGCTCCTTCCTTCGGCATACGCGTTTCGGGCGCCGTTACGCCAGCCCGTGGGCCGCCTTCACCTGGGCGATGCGCTGGGAGATGTCCTCCTCCTCGGTGGGCGGCGGGCCGAAGGGATCGCTCACCCCCGCGGGGTCCTGGCTCAGGGTGCGCAGGCTGGTGAGGATGCAGTGGGGCAGGGCCTGGAGATTGTAGCCCCCTTCCAGGGTGCAGACCAGGCGGCCATCGCAGAGCCCGTCGGCCAGGGCCATGAGCTCCTGGATGAGCTGGCCGAAGCCGGTGATGCTGACCAGCTGGTTGGCCAGGGGGTCCATCCAGTGGGGATCGTACCCTGCGGAGACCAGGATCAGCTGCGGCCGGAAGCGCTGGGCCACCGGCGCCAGGATCTCCCGGAAAGTGGCCAGGTAGCCCTGGTCCCCGGTGCCGGCCGGCAGGGGCACGTTCACAGTGAAGCCCTTGCCCGGGCCGGCGCCGATCTCGTCCACGCCGCCGCTGCCCGGCCAGAAAGGGTACTGGTGGGTGCTGAAGAAGAGCACCGAGTCGTCCTGGTAGAACATGTCCTGGGTGCCGTTGCCGTGGTGCACGTCGAAGTCCACGATGAGGATCCGCTCCAGGCCGTGCTGCTCCTGGGCGTGCCGGGCCGCGATGGCCACGTTGCCGAAGATGCAGAACCCCATGCCCTGGCTGTAGAGGGCGTGGTGTCCTGGTGGACGGACCAGGGCGAAGCCGTTGTGGGCCAGGCCTTCCAGCACCGCGTCCACCAGGTTGAGGAGCCCGCCGGCTGCCAGCAGAGCCGCCTGGTAGGTGTGGGGGGTCACGTAGGTCTCCTGGTCCAGGAAGCCGCCCCCGCGCTGGCTCATGCGCCGCACCTTCCTCACGTACTTCTCTGCGTGCAGGCGCAGGATGGCCTCCAGGGGCGCCTCTCCGCTGGGGACGCGCAGCAGTCGCTCCAGGACGCCTGCTTCCTGGAGCAGGGCCCAGGTCCTCTCCAGGCGGCGGTGGTTCTCGGGGTGGCCTTCCATCGTGTGTTTCAGGTTGAAGGGGTCGTAGACGATAGCCGTCTTAGTCATGTCAACTCAACCACCGCTTTCTCCGCTTGTAGTGCTTCACGTCCCGGTAGGATTTGCGCTGGCCCACCTGGGTCAAGCCCAGGTAGAACTCCCGCACGTCCGCGTTCTCCCGCAGCTCCGCCGGGCTCCCCTCCAGGACGATGCGCCCGTTCTCCATGATGTAGGCATAGTCGGCGATGCCCAGGGCCAGGCGGGCGTTCTGCTCCACCAGCAGGATGGTAGTCTCGTGCTCCTGGTTGATGCGCTGGATGATCTGGAAGATCTCCGCCACCAACAGGGGAGCAAGCCCCAGGCTGGGCTCGTCCAGGAGCATGAGGCTAGGGCGAGCCATGAGGGCCCGGCCGATGGCCAACATCTGCTGCTCCCCGCCGGAGAGGTAGCCGGCCACCTGGTTGCGCCGCTCCTGGAGGCGAGGGAAGTAGTCGTAGACCATGACCATGTCCTGGCTCACCCCGCGCCGATCCCGGCGGGTGTAGGCCCCGGCCCGCAGGTTCTCCTCCACGGTCAGGTGCTCGAAGATGCGCCGCCCCTCCATCACCTGGAAGATGCCCAGACGCACGATCTCCGAGGCGTCCAGGCGGTCGATGCGCCGCCCCTTGAACTCGATGGTGCCGTCGGTGACCTCCCCGTCCTCGGGCTTCAGCAGGCCAGAGATGGCCTTGAGGGTGGTGGTCTTCCCCGCGCCATTGGAGCCTAGCAGGGCCACGATCTGCCCTTCCTGGACGGTCAAGGACATGCCCTTGAGCACCAGGATGACGTCGTTGTAGATGACCTCGATGTTGTTGAGTGTGAGCATGGTGAGTTTGGGTAATGGCGGGAAGGCATTCGACCGAAGATCGAAGATCAAAGATTGGGCAGTGTACGTCCCGTCTTCAATCCCCGATCTTCGGTCTTTGCTTTTCCGTCGGCGCCGGCTACTCCGCGCTGATGTAGTCGGTGAGCTGCTGCCACTGGCCGCCTTCCACCTGGAAGAGGCGCAGCTGGCGGGTGCCCCGGTGGTCCGTGGGCGTGTAGGTGATGGGAGCCGTGACGCCGCCGGTGTCGAAGTTCTCCAGGGTCTCCAGTGCGGCCCGGATGTTCTCACCGGTCACTTCGTCGCCGTTGGCCACCACCCGGCGGATGCCCTCGGTCATGATGGCCATGGTCCACCAGCCCTGGCCGTAGTGGAGGCCGATCTCGTTCAGGTCCTTGCCCTGGGCCGAGAGGAACTCCCGGGGGGCCTGCAGGCCGGGCACGTCGATGGAGGGCGGGGTGAAGGGCAGG
>WGCB01000792.1 GCA_015494005.1 Caldilineaceae bacterium | reverse complement strand
CCCGGGAGCCTCTGCACCTGCGAGCCGAGTGGCTCCTGGACGTCCCGGGCATGGCCCTGGAACCGGGGGAAGACGAGGGTCGCGCCGTCCCCCTCCCTGGCCCGCCCCTGGCCGACGCCCTGGCCCTCTTCCAGCAGACGGCCCAGCGGCTACGCCCGGACTTCGCCCTGACCCGGGAGAACAGCCCCCTGGTCCAGCGGATCTGCGCCCTGGTGGCCGGCGCGCCCCTGGCCATCGAGCTGGCCGGGGCCGGGGTGCGCACCACGCCCCTGGCCCAGATCCTCCGGGAGCTGGAGGCCAGCCTGGACGTCCTGAGCACCACCATGCCGGACGTGCCGCCCCGGCATCGCAGCATCCGGGCCTCCTTCGACTACTCCTGGCGGCTGCTGGACAGGGCGGAGCAGCGCCTCCTGGCCCAGCTGGCCGTCTTCCAGGACGGCTTCACCCCCGAGGCGGTGGCAGGGGTCACCGGCGCGGGGACGGAGCCGGAGACGGGGCAGGCCCTGGCCCTGCTGGCGAGCAAGTCCCTGATCCAGGGGCAGGCGGCTCCCACCGGAAGCGGCCCCCGCTACGCCATCCATCCCCTCCTGGCCCAGTTCGTGGCCGAGAAACTGGCCGCCCAGCCGTCCCTCCAGCACCAGGCCCAGGGCAGGCACTGCCGCTTCTTCGCCGCCTTCCTGGCCCGACGGGAGCCGGAGCTGAGCGGGCCAGGGCAGCAGGCGGTCCTGGCGGAGCTGCACGGGGAATTCGAGAACCTGGTCCGGGGCTGGGAGTGGGCCGTGGCGCAGGGGGATCTCCCGGCCATCCAGCAGGCGTTGACCGGCATCCACCGGCTCCACATGGACCAGGGGCAGCTGCGGGAGGCGGAGGCCCTGCTGGGCCAGGCCGCCACGCTCCTGGAAACCTGGCCGGAGGGAAAGGACGCTCCGCTGGATCCCGAGCAGCGACGGCTGCTCCTGGGGCGGATCTGGGCCCGGCAGGGGGCCTGCTGCGAGTTCCTGTCGGAGGACGAGCGGGGCCAGGCGCTGCTCCAGGCCAGCCTGGCCCTCTTCCGCCAGGAGCCGGGGCGCCCGGCAGCCCAGGCCGAGATGCCCTTCGCCCTGCGGGCCCTGGCCGTGCTGGAGCGCAAGTCCGGCGCCTTTGCCCTGGCCTGGGCCCACCTGGACGAGAGCCTGGCTGTGGCCACCGCCTTGGGGGATCGCCACCAGCAGGCCGTGAGCCTGGACGAGCTCTCCTTCCTCTGCTACCTTCAGGGCCATACCCAGGAGGGGATCCGCTATGCCTGGGAGGGGCTGGCCCTGCACCAGGAGATGGGCAACCGACGGGGCATGGCCCGGGCCTTCAACTGCCTGGGGCTGCTGGCCGGCAGCCAGGGCCACTACCAGGACGCGACCACCTACCACCGCAAGACCCTGGCCATCCTCCAGGAGCTGGGGGACCAGCCGGGCATCGCGGGCTGCGTGAACAACCTGGGCTTGGTGGCCTTCAAGGCCGGGGAGCACGACCAGGCGGAGGCCCGTTTCCGGGAGTGCCAGGCCATGTTCCAGGCCCAGGGGGAGCCCTACGGGGTGGCTCTGGCCCTCTACAACCGGGGGCGAGCGGCCACAGCCCGGGGGGATCTGGAGGCGGCCGCGGCCCGTCACGAGGAGGGGCTGGCCATCCGGCTGGAGATGGGGCGGCCCTATCTCTGCGGCCTCTCCTGGCTCTTCCTGGGCCAGATCTACCGCATCCAGGGGCGGCTGGGGCAAGCGGAGGCCTGCCTGGAGGAGGCGCGCCGGGCCTTCCAGGCGGAGGAACATACAGCCTGGGCCCTGGAGGCCACCCTGCTCCTGGCGTGGATCTGGGTGCGCACGGGGCGGCCGGCCCAGGCCCTGGAAGCGGCAGGCCAGGTGCAGCGTCACGGCCCGCCATCCAGGTTGGAGGACTTCCCCGACGATGTGGACGCGTCCGCGGTGCAGGCGGACGCGGAGAGGCTGTTGGCCTCGGACATCCCAGGCGGGACGAAACAGGGATAAAACACATGCCCACGCGACCTTTGGCGCGTGGGCATGCTGTCTACCCTGTCATTTTTCGAAACATCCGGGTCCGGCTACGGCCTCTGCACCAGTGGCAAGAAGAGGTGCAACTGCCCGTCGAAATTGCCCTGGCTCGGGGCCATCACATCCACCACCACGCCGCCGATGAGCTCGTCGGAGGAGTTGAAGCCCTCCACAGCCACCCGGGGCACGGTCCCCTGAGCGGTGGGGCCGCCAGGCACGATGGTGACGGTGGCGGTGATCGCCTCACCCGGTCCCAGGGTGACCGATGCCGGCGAGACGGACACACTCCAATCCAGCGGCAGGCCCAGCGGCCGGGTCTCCAGACGGATGGTGTCGGTGACGGCCGCCGGATTGCCGATCCGGATCGGCGCCTGGGTGCGGTGGACCTGGACCAGGTTGTTCGACGCGGCCGAGGTGTCGCTGTTCCTCAGGCCGGCCGGGGTGGCGTAGTTCTGCTCTGCCCGCAGCGTCGTACCGGTCTCGCGCAGAACTTGAGCTTCCTCGCGCAGCATCTGCACCAGATCCCCGGTCAGCCGCTGCGGGTCCTCGGCCAGGATGGCCTGACGGTAGGCCTCGATCTGGGCGTCCGTCCATCCCAGTTGCCGGGCGTCCTGAACCTCCTCTGTGGTGAACCCCTGTGTACGCAGGCGATCCTGGTAGGCGAGCACCTCATCCAGCGTGATGATGAGTTGTCCATCGCCTTCAGCTTCCAGCACCTGCACGAACGCATCCAGCGCATCGGCGGTGTCCAGCATGGCTTGCCCGATTTTGCCTCGATAGTAGATGACCGCCGAGGCCTGTTGCGCGCTCCAGGTCAGGTCGCCGGCCGCGGCCGCGCCGCCGTACCGGTCCAGGGAGACGATGGCCGCCTCCCCGTAGGCCAGGATGTCCAGCAGCCCTTTGGTGACCGCGTTCATGGCGTCGGCCCGGGCCTGGGAGAGGCCGGAGCCTGGCGTCTCCAGGGGCACGCTGAGCCATTCCGGCATGGCGATGGCCCGGTAGTCCTGCCGGGGTGGGTCGCCGCCCAGTTGGCGGGAGATCTCCGCGGCGGTCTCTTTGATCCATTGCCACCACTTACTGATGAGGAACTTTTGCGGGGCCAGGTGTTTCGCGCCCGGAGCCTTGCTCACCACGCCGAAAGCGAAGTCCGCCTTTTCCAAGCTTTCTTTTCCCTGTTGCGGCTCCAGCGTGCCGGGGAAGACACTGAGATTGCGTCGCATGTGCCCGCCGGATGTGGAAGACGGGGAAGCAAGGCTGGCTTGAGAAGTGGGCGCCCATGAGTAGTTGAAGTCAACGCAGTATTTCCCGGAGATTGTTGGTGTCCAGATGATGCTGATGGCGCGCGTGCCCTTGGCCGGGATCTCCACGCTTTGGATGCCGCCTAGCGGTCCAAAGGTCAGCCCGATGCCCAGCTGGGCGATGCCGAAGCTGCCGGTGACCTTGATGGGGAAGTCGTTGGGGTTGGTGAGGTTGACGCTGATGGTCGTGGAAATGCCCTGCACGATGGGCAAGGGCGTGATCTCGATGGCGTCGGTGGCGTAGGGGGCGGCCACATCCGCGGCCAGGTCGGGCATCAGCCCGCTGAGGGGATCGTAGAAGGTGATGGTGGTGACGGCGGGGAGTGCATCGTGGAAGGCGGCTCCGTCGAGTGAGGCGCTCAGTTCGGCCTCGCCGGGCGTGTTGGAGGTGACGTAGGCGAAGGTGCGCCCCGAGGCGTCGGTCAGCCCGCCATCCGTCACCTGGCCGCGGGTGGTCGCGAGATTGACCTTGTAGCCGGGCATGGGGTTGCCCGCGCCGTCCCGCAGGGTGATGGTCACCCAGCCGGGGAAGCCGTCCGCAGGCACATACCAGCGCACGGGCTCGATGGTGATGACGGCGGCCTTTCCTGGTGCAACGGCTGGCGGCTCTTCATCCGGTGCGGTGAGAAAGGGGGAATAGAAGACATAGGGGTTCACCTTGTCCCCCGCACCGCTGGGGTTTGTGGTGGCTTCCCAGGGACCGCTGGCGTCTCCCCACCAGTTGTATTCGGCGCGAAGCGGTGGGTTGCTGTGGTGGTTCCAGACACCGTAGTCCGCGTTGTCCACGATCTGGCTGGCCCGGACTCCCACGGTGCTCCCCAGATCGGCGTAGATGCCGTCGTCATCGCTGTGGCGGATGATGCTGTGGTCCACCCGCACCTGGGCATTCTGGGTGCGCAGGTTGGCGTAGCCGCGGCCACCGTACTCCAGGGTCACATAGGCCAGCTCGTTGCCCAGGTTGCGCTCGTCCGTCGTGCCGATGATGTCCAGGCCGTCCCACCAGCCGGGCTGCTGGGTCGTGCCGGTGAAGGTGATGGGCTGGCTGGCCGTGCCCAGGGCCAGGAGATTGCCGTAGACGAGGAAACTCGTACTCTGGTCGAAACGCACCTCCACCCCGGGCTCCACGGTCAAGGTGGCGCCCTTTTCCAGGATGACGTGCCCCACGGCCTGGTAGGGGATGCCGGGGTCCTCCCAGACGTGGTCGCCGGTCATGTCCGCGCTGACCGAGGCCCACAGGCCCACCGCGTCCTGGCCGTTCCCCGTGGCCTGCAGGTCGGTCAGCACCGGGTCCACCGGTCCCATGACCAGCATCAAGGCGTACTCGGTGTTGCTGATGAAGCGGCTGTCTCGCACGTCCACCGAGCCCTGGCCTTGGGTGTAGATGCCGTGCCCCCCACTGCCCAGGAAGGCGCTCGCTTCCACCGTGGCATGGGCGTCGTCCAGCACCAGGTTGGCATAGCTGTTGCCACCGTAGGCGATGGTCACGTGGGAGAAGCGGCTGCCCCGGTTCAGGTTGGCGATGTCCCCTTGCAGGTCGCCCTCAATCCGGATGCCATCCCACCAGCCGGAGGTCTCGGTGGAGCCGGTGAAGGTGATGGGCTGGGTCACCGTGCCCACGGCCACCAGCTTGCCCTCCACGCGCATGCCGGTGCTTTGGGCGAACTGCACCTCCACGCCGGGTTCCACGGTCAACGTGGCGCTGGGGGCGACCCTCACCTGAATTTTCTGCACCAGGTACGGGCTCTGGGCCAGGGT
>WGCB01000791.1 GCA_015494005.1 Caldilineaceae bacterium | reverse complement strand
TAAGAGACAGTCTCCGGCTCATTCCGCGGCCTCCCTGCCCCTGGCCGGGAAACGGGTGGTCAACACCCGGGCCGAGCACCAGGCCCAGGAGCTGGTGGAGCGCCTGGAAGCCCTGGGCGCGCAGGTCCTGGCCTACCCCACCATCCGCATCCAGCCGCTGACCGACACCGGGCTCCTGGATCGGGCCGTGAAACAGGCCGCCCAGGGACACTTCCACTGGCTGGTCCTCACCAGCACCAACACGGTGCGGGTCCTGGCCCAGCGACTGGAGGCCCTGGGGCTGGGCGCGGACGCGCTCTCGGCTCAGCATCACCCGGAGCTGCAGGTGGCGGCCGTGGGCACGGCCACCGGCTCCCTGGCGGAGGAGCTGCTCCGGGTCCAGGTGCGCTGCCTGCCCAAGAAATTTGTGGCCGAGGGTTTGGCCCAGGCCCTGGCCGTCCAGCCGGGCCAGCGGATCTTCCTGCCCCAGTCGGCCATCGCCCGGCCGGTCCTGGCCCGCACGTTGACCGAGGCCGGCGCCCAGGTGACCGCGGTCCCCGCCTACCGGACGGAGCTGGGCAGGGGCGGGGTGGCGCTGCCTCGCCTGCTCCGGGAAGGCCAGGTGGACGTGGTCACCTTCACCAGCGCCTCCACGGTGCGCCACTTCGTGACCCGGCTGGAGCGGGAGGGGGGCGACCTGGGGCTGCTGAGCGCCGTGCGGGTGGCCTGCATCGGCCCGGTCACGGCCCAGGCGGCCCGGGAGCAGGGCCTGTCCGTGGACATCCAACCAAGCCAGTACACGGTGGCGGCCCTGGCGGACGCCATCGCGGCCTATTTCCAGAAGGAGCGAGCATGAGCGAACAGCAATACCGGCTGCCCCTGCGTCCCCGGCGGCTGCGCCTGAGCCCCAACCTGCGGCGCATGGTCCGGGAAACGGAGCTGAGCCCAGCGGACTTCATCTACCCCCTCTTCGTGCGGCCAGGCCAGGGGATCCGCAACCCCATCGGCTCCATGCCGGGCCAGCACCAGCTCTCGGTGGACCAGCTGGCCCAGGAGGCGGAGGAGATCGCCGGGCTGGGCATCCCCGGGGTGATCCTTTTCGGCATCCCAGAGGAGAAGGACCCCTGCGGCACGGAGAACTACAACCCCCAGGGCATCGTGCCCCGGGCCATCCGGGCCATCAAGGCAGCGGCGCCGGAGCTGGTGGTCGTCTCGGACATGTGCTTCTGCGAGTACACGGACCACGGCCACTGCGGCATCATCAACCAGCCCGGGGACGAGCACTACGTGCCCACCTTGCCCGAGGGTTACCTGCTCAACGACCCCACCCTGGAGCTGCTGCAGCGGGCCTCGGTGGTCCACGCGGAGGCCGGCGCGGACATCATCGCCCCCTCGGGCATGATCGACGGCATGGTGGGGGCCATCCGGGCCGGGCTGGACGAGGCGGGCTTCACCCACGTGGCGGTGATGAGTTACGCGGCCAAGTACGCCAGCAGCTTCTACGGCCCCTTCCGGGAGGCGGCAGAGAGCCCGCCCAGCTTCGGGGACCGCAGCCAGTACCAGATGGACCCAGCCAACCGGCGGGAGGCCCTGAAGGAGGTGGCCCTGGACGTGGCCGAGGGCGCGGACATCCTCATGGTCAAGCCGGCCCTGCCCTACCTGGACGTGCTCTCCGACGTGCGCCAGCGCTTCCACCGGCCCACTGCGGCCTACCAGGTGAGCGGCGAGTACGCCATGATCCACGCGGCCGCGGCCCAGGGCTGGCTGGATCTGCGAGGCTGCGCCCTGGAGAGCCTCACCGCCATCAAGCGGGCCGGCGCGGACATGATCCTGACCTACTTCGCCAAGGACGCGGCCCGCTGGCTGGCCGAATCCTGAATCCCGTATCCCGTATCCCGTTTCCCGTTTCCCGTTTCCCTAACACCCAACCTCATGCCCCAATCACCCAACGACCCAATCGCCCAATCTCGCTTCCTCCGGGCCTGCCGCCGGGAGCCGGTGGACGCCACCCCCGTCTGGCTCATGCGCCAGGCCGGCCGCTACATGGCCGAGTACCGGGAGCTGCGGCGCAAGCACACCATCCTGGAGCTCATCAAAGCGCCGGAGCTGGCCTGCGAGGTGACCCTCCAGCCCCTGAATGCCTTTGACCTGGACGCGGCCATCATCTTCGCGGACATCCTGCCGCCCCTGGAGGGCATGGGCCTCTCCCTGGAGTTCGTGAAGGGCGAGGGGCCTCGGATCCACAACCCGGTGCGCACTCCCCAGGACGTAGCCCGGCTGCGGGTCCCAGACCCGGAGGAGAGCCTGGGCTTCACCCTGGAGGCCATCCGCCTGGTCCGGCGGGAGCTGGAGAGCCGGGGCGTCCCCCTCATCGGCTTCAGCGGCGCGCCCTTCACCCTGGCCTCCTACGCCATCGAGGGGAGCGGCAGCCGTCACTACCTGCGGGCCAAGGGCATGATGATGGCGGATCCTCGCAGCTGGCACACCCTCATGGAGAAGCTGAGCCAGGTGGTGGGCGAGTACCTCCTGGCCCAGGCTCGGGCCGGCGCCCAGGCCCTGCAGCTCTTCGACAGCTGGGTGGGGGCCCTCAGCCCGGAGGACTACCGGCAGCATGTCCTGCCCTACAGCCGCCGGGCCATCCAGATCGCCCGAGAAGCCGGGGCACCCATCATCCACTTTGGGACCAACACCAACGGCATGCTGGAGCAGATCCGGGAAGCCGGGGGCGACGTCATCGGGGTGGACTGGCGCATCGACCTGTCCGCGGCCTGGGAGCGCCTGGGCTCGGACGTGGCCATCCAGGGCAACCTGGACCCGGTGGCCCTCTTCGCCCCCTGGCCAGAGCTGAAGGCCCGGGCCCAGGCTGTGCTGGACCAGGCTGCGGGCCGACCCGGCCACATCTTCAACCTTGGCCACGGCATCCTGCCCCACACGCCGGTGGAGAACGTGCGGCGGCTGGTGGATTTCGTCCACGAGTACACAGGACAGCAGAGACCATGACCATCCACTCCATTCCCACAGAATCGGTTCCTGCCTCCGCCGGGGAGCGCCCAGTCCGCCACGTGGCCATCGTGGGCGGGGGGATCGCCGGGCTGAGCGCGGCCTGGGCTCTGCAGAAACGGGCCGAGCAGGGCGAGCCGGTCCGCTACACCCTGCTGGAGGCGTCCCAGCGCTGGGGCGGCAAGATCCGCACGGAGCAGGTGGAGGGCGACGGCCCCCAGCCCTTCATCGTGGAGGCCGGGCCCGACTCCTTCATCACCCAGAAGCCCTGGGGCCTGCAGCTGGCCCGGGAGCTGGGCCTGGAGGAGCGCATCCTGGGCACCAACGACGCCCAGCGCAAGGTCTACGTCCTGAACCGAGGCCGCCTCACCCCCCTGCCCGACGGCGTGCTCCTGGTGGTCCCCACCCGCTTCCTGCCTTTCGTGACCTCGCCCCTGATCTCGCCCCTGGGCAAGCTGCGCATGGCCCTGGACCTGGTCATCCCACCCCGGCGGGACGGCCAGGACGAGACCCTGGCCCACTTCATGCGCCGGCGGCTGGGGCAGGAGGCCCTGGACAAGCTGGGGGAGCCCTTGCTCTCGGGCATCTACAACGCGGACGCGGAGGAGCAGAGCCTCCTGGCCACCTTCCCCCGCTTCCGCACCCTGGAGGAGAAGCACGGTAGCCTGATCCGGGGGATGCTGGCGGCCAAGGCCCAGCGGATGCGCATGCCCAAGCCCAAGGGCAGGCCGGTCTCCATGTTCGTCTCCTTCCGGGAGGGCACGGAGGAGCTGCCCCGGGCCCTGGCAGCCCAGCTGACCGGCGACCTGCGCCTGGGCGTCCAGGTGGAGGGGCTGGCCCGGCGGGAGGATGGGGGCTACCGGCTGGCCCTGAGCGACGGCTCCACCCTGGAGGCCGACGGGGTGATCCTGGCCATCCCCGCGGGAGCGGCGGCCAGGCTGGTGCGCCCTCTGGCGCCGGCGGCTGCGCTCCAGCTGGAATCCATCCGCTACGTGAGCACGGGCACTGTCTCCCTGGCCTTCCGGGGAGACGAGGTGCAGGCCCTGGACGGCTTCGGCGTGGTGATCCCC
>WGCB01000790.1 GCA_015494005.1 Caldilineaceae bacterium | reverse complement strand
GGCGAAGGCCCGTGCGGCCGTCCGCCGTCTGTGGGAAGTGGACAGTCTCCGGGGCGTGGCCATCGTGATGATGGTCGTCTTCCACCTCATGTGGGATCTCAAAGCCCTGGCCGAGCAGTACATCGTGCTACATCAAGGCTTCTGGTTCTACTTTCAGCGCACCACGGCCACCCTCTTCATCACCCTGGTGGGGGTCTCCCTGGTGCTCAGCTACAACCGGGCCCGACCGCGCTTTTCTCGGGCCCGGGATCTCTACCTGAAGTTCCTGAAGCGTGGGGCCCAGATCTTCGGAGTGGGGGTGGGCATCGCCGTCGCGGTCTGGCTGGCCGGGGTGGGGCAGATCCATTTCGGCGTGCTCCATCTGATCGGCTTTTCCGTGGCCATCGCCTACCCCTTCCTGCGCTATCGCTTCCTGAACCTGGCCCTGGGCGTGGGGCTCATCGGGCTGAGCGAGTACTTCCAGACCCTCCACGTGGATCACCTGGGCCTGGTCTGGCTGGGCATCGAGCCACCCAACTACGTTTTCCTGGACTACTTCCCGGTGGCGCCCTGGTTCGGCGTGGTGCTCATCGGCATCTTCCTGGGCAATACCCTCTATCCGGGTGGTCGCCGGCGTTTTGCCTTGCCGGATCTGGGCCGCTTTTTCCCGTTCAACCTGCTCCAGTTCTTGGGCCGCCACTCCCTCCTCATCTACGTGATCCACCAGCCCATCCTGATCGCTTTGCTCCTGCTCACCGGTGTGATCGACCCGAGGGTCTTCGGCTTCTGACGCCGAACCCAACCGACCCTCCAGTTTCCAGCGAGGATTCCCTTGGACGACAACGTGAACAACCCCAGAATCTTGCATCTGCGCGAGAAAAAGGCCCTGGCCAAGCTGGGCGGTGGCGAGAAGCGCATCGAAGCCCAGCACGCCAAGGGCAAGTTGACCGCCCGGGAGCGCCTGGAGCTGCTGCTGGACAAGGGTAGCTTCCGGGAGCTGGACCCCTTCGTGGTGCACAACTGCACGGAGTTCGGCCTGGATAAACAGAAATACCTGGGAGACGGGGTGGTCACCGGCTACGGCACCATCGACGGCCGCCTGGTCTACGCCTACTCCCAGGATTTCACCGTCTTCGGCGGCAGTGTCAGCCAGACCCACGCGGCCAAGATCTGCAAGATCATGGACATGGCCATGAAGAACGGGGCGCCGATCATCGGCCTGAACGACTCCGGCGGCGCCCGCATCCAGGAAGGGGTGAAGAGCCTGGCCGGCTACGCGGACATCTTCTTCCGCAACGTCATGGCCTCGGGCGTGGTGCCCCAGGTCAGCGTGATCATGGGGCCCTGCGCCGGGGGCGCGGTCTACAGCCCGGCCATCACCGACTTCGTCATCATGGTCAAGGAGACCAGCCACATGTTCGTCACCGGGCCGGACGTGGTGAAGACGGTGACCCACGAGGAAGTGGACTTCGAGGAGCTGGGCGGGGCCTTCGTCCACGCCAGCAAGTCGGGGGTGGCCCACTTCACCGCGGAGAACGAGGAGGACGCTCTCCTGTTGGCCCAGCAGCTCATGAGCTACCTGCCGGCCAACAACCTGGAGGACCCACCGCTGGTCGCCTCCAAGGACGATCCCCTGCGCCAGGACGAGAGCCTGGACACCATCATCCCGGACAACCCCAACAAGCCCTACGACATGAAGGAGATCATCCACCGGGTGGTGGACGAGGGCCACTTCCTGGAGGTCCACGAGCACTGGGCCATGAACATCGTGGTGGGGTTCGCTCGCCTGGGTGGCCGCTCCGTGGGGATCGTGGCCCAGCAGCCGGCGGTCCTGGCCGGGGTTCTGGACATCGAGGCCAGCCAGAAGGCGGCCCGTTTCGTCCGCTTCTGCGACGCCTTCAACATCCCCCTGGTGGTCTTCGAGGATGTGCCTGGCTTCATGCCCGGGGTGAACCAGGAGCACGGGGGCATCATCCGCCACGGGGCCAAGCTCCTCTACGCCTTCGCGGAGGCCACGGTGCCCAAGCTGACCGTCATCGTGCGCAAGGCCTACGGCGGCGCCTACTGCGTGATGAATCCCCGCCACCTGGGCGCGGACCTGGTCCTGGCATGGCCCAGCGCGGAGATCGCAGTCATGGGGCCGGAGGGCGCGGTGAACGTCATCTTCCGGCGGGAGCTGGCCGCGGCGGAGGACCCAGTGGCCAAGCGGGCGAGCCTGGTGGCCGACTACCGGGAGCGCTTCGCCAACCCCTACGTGGCCGCGGGCGCCGGCTTCATCGACAACGTCATCGAGCCCCGGGAGACCCGCCCCCAGCTCATCAATGCCCTGGAAATGCTGCAGAACAAACAGGGGTCCCTGCCGCCCAAGAAGCACGGCAACATCCCCCTGTAAACCCGCCAGCCCGGCGGGCCATCCGCGAGGAGATCATGGCTCTTTTTGAGGTGGAATTCGAGCTGCCGGCCGCACAGCATCGGCTCATGGGCTACCCAGGCCTGCGCCAGGGCCAGGTGCTCTCGGTGATCCTGGACGCTGGAGTGCTCTTGCCCGACCCTGGGGCGGAGAGCTGGTACGCGGTCCAGAAGGAGCCTCTGGTCCGCCAGCTCAAGCAGACCGGCCGGGCCCGCTACGCCTTCGCCGGCCAGATCCAGGAGGCGGACCTTCGCAAGGAGCAGGGAGAGGCTTTCGCCACTCTGCTGGTGGACTGCGGGCCGGTGGCCCTGCGAGTCACCTGTGGCCCTCGGGAAGACGGCACCCTGCCCTACGGCACCTGGGAGACCCGCTACCTGGCCGGGTACGGCCTGTTGCAGGGGGTGGTGGAGGAGGATTTCCGCACCCCCATCGGTCGGGTCCAGGATGTGACCATCTGGGGCTTCCGCCGCCTGGTCCTCCACCCCGGCGATCCCGCCTTCGGCGAGTGGCACGAGAGCACGGAGCTCCCGGCCACTCCGTATGACTTTGACCGGGTGCTGGTCACAGCCCGAGTCCATCGAACCATCATCGGCTGACAAGGATTGCCTCCATGTTCAAGAAAGTGCTTGTGGCCAATCGAGGGGAGATCGCCGTGCGGGTCCTGCGGGCCTGCGAGGAGCGGGGCATCTCCACCGTGGCCGTCTTTTCCGATCCGGATCGCATTGCCCTGCACGTGCGCTACGCGGGCGAGGCCTACCACATTGGCCCGGCCCCCAGCCAGGAGAGCTACCTGCGCATCGACAAGATCATCGACGTGGCCCGCAAGGCCGAGGTGGACGCCATCCACCCGGGCTATGGCTTCCTGGCGGAGAACGCGGAGTTCGCCGCGGCCTGCCGGGACGCCGGGATCACCTTCATCGGCCCCTCCCCTGAGGCCATCGAGAAGATGGGAGACAAGCTCACCGCCCGGCGCACCGTGGCCGAGCGGGGGGTCCCCCTGGTGCCGGGCACGGAGAAAGGGCTTTCGGATAGCGAGCTGAAGGCGGCGGCCCTGCAGATCGGCTTCCCTCTGATGATCAAGGCCACGGCTGGCGGTGGCGGCAAGGGCATGCGCATCGTCCACGAGCCGGAGGAGTTCTCCAGGGCTCTGGGCGCGGCCCGGCGGGAGGCCATGGGCGCCTTTGGCAACGACGAGGTCTACCTGGAGAAGTTCATCCCCAACGCCCGCCACATCGAGATCCAGATCCTGGCGGACAGCCACGGCCACACCATCCACCTGGGGGAGCGGGAGTGCAGCATCCAGCGCCGCCATCAGAAGCTCATCGAGGAATCGCCCAGTGTGGTGGTGGACGAGGCCCTGCGGGAGGAGATGGGGCGGGTGGCCATTGCCGCCGCGGAGGCGGTGAACTACGTGAACGCGGGCACGGTGGAGTTCCTCTTCGACAGCAAGGAGAACAAGTACTACTTCCTGGAGATGAACACCCGGCTCCAGGTGGAGCATCCGGTGACCGAGTGGGTGACCGGCGTGGACATCGTGAAGGAGCAGATCTCCATCGCCGCGGGGCGTCGCCTGCGCTACCGGCAGGAGGACATCGTCCCCAAGGGCTGGGCCATGGAGTGCCGGATCACCGCGGAGGATCCCTTCAACAACTTCATGCCCAACAGCGGCACCGTCACCTACCTGAAGGAGCCCACGGGCCCGGGGGTGCGGGTGGAAAGTGCCCTCTATCAGGGCTATGAGGTGAGCCTGTTCTACGATCCCATGATCGCCAAGCTCATCGTCTGGGGGGAGACCCGGGCCGAGGCCATCCTGCGCATGCGCCGGGCTCTGAACGAATACCGCATCGGTGGGATCAAAACCTCCATCCCCTTCCACCAGGAGATTATGGACAGCACGGAGTTCATCTGGGGGACCTTCGACACCGGTTTCATCAGCCGCCGCCAGCTGGTCAAGGCGAAGCATATCTCTCCGGAGCACGAACGGATCGCGGCGGTGGTGGCCACCCTGGTGGCCCACGAGGAGGGGCGCCGGGCGGTCCACATCGGAGAACGAGAGGGCGTCCAGCGCAGCCTGTGGAAGCAGATCGGGCGCGCGCGAGCCATGGGAGGTCGCTGTTGAAATACTTTGCTACCGTGGGGGACCGGGAATTCGAGATCGAGATCGTGGACAGCCAGGTCCTGGTGGACGGGGAGCCGGTGGATGTGGATCTGCAGCAGAGCGGCGCTCCAGGGCTCTTCAGCGCCTTGGTGAACGGGGACAGCTACGAGCTGTTCGTGGAGAACCAGGGGGGCGCCTATGCGGTGACTCTGCGGGGGGAGCAGATCCACGTGGCCGTGGAGGATGAGCGGAGCCGTCGGCTGAGCGCGGGGAGGCGAGGGCCTGCCCTGCCCCATGGGAAGCTGCCAGTCCGGGCCCCCATTCCTGGGTTGGTGATCAAGGTGCTGGTGGCCGAAGGGGACACAGTGGCCGAGGATCAGCCTCTGGTGATCCTGGAGGCCATGAAGATGGAGAACGAGATTCGGGCCCTGCGGGCGGGTGTGGTCCGCAAAGTGGAGGTGGCCGCTGGCGAACGGGTGGAACAGAACGCGCTCCTGTTGATCCTGGGCTGAGATGCGGAGCGGACGGCATTTCGACGCGGAGACACGAGGCATTTTCCTTGCTGTTTCGAGCCATTTTCTGGAACAAAGCGGGCTTGGTTAGCGTCGTAGTTGGTGGCGATAGAGGGGCCTGAGTGCGGTGGGCCTGTCCGGTCAGGGATTCCGTTGCCGGCGCTTTTCCGGTGCTGGATTTTGTTGGAAAAACGGGGTGGCGGGATTTGACAGGGCGGGGGAAGCAGTGTAGACTGTACTCTTGCCCCTGGCAGTGAAGGACGGCTGCGTGTCGCCGCAAGCGTGGGTGCACAGCGGCCGGGATTCACTGTCGTCGAAGCACCTTGAAAGACCCCAAAACGCAT
>WGCB01000789.1 GCA_015494005.1 Caldilineaceae bacterium | reverse complement strand
CCCGCGCCTGGACCAGGTCCGCCACCCGTCCCAAGTAGCTGAAAAGGAAGAGAACCGCCAGAATCGCCCCCAAGACGAAGAGAGTTCGACGTCTGTTTTCCCGGGCAGGGCTGGTTTCGTCTTTGGACTTTCCTGCGACAGAGTTGGCCATGGTCACCTCGTTGGGGGTCTCCACAGACTGTGACGCTCCAGACGCTCAAATGGTTTCATGGGCGCTGCGAGTGCGGGAGCGAACAATGAACCATCCGGCATCGGCACAGGCTATCATAACAAAAGCTATCATAACAAAAAAGGAGATTCCTCACAAGAGAAATCTCCCTGAACCTGGTGCCGCAGGAGGGATTTGAACCCCCACGGGCCTTCGCCCACCACGCCCTGAACGTGGCGCGTCTTCCGATTCCGCCACTGCGGCACGTTTTTCGATTGCGTCCATACTATAGCACGGCGGGCGGAAATCTGTCAAATCCAGCGCGGAATTTTCCAGGACATTTCGCCTAGTTGGAGGGCCCCGGAGGTGTGGGCGGAGCGTCCGCTGGCACCTGGTTGGCCGGGACCCGCCTGGTGACGATGTACCACTGAGCGAAGGTGGAGAAGCGGTCCGCTGGCTGGTTCAAGGGGCCGATCTGGACGTTCTTCACCCGCTTGCTCACGCCGTAGGTGTAGACCGGGTAGTAGAGGGGCAGGGCAGGCAGGTCCTCCGCGAAGACCCGCTGGAACTGGGCGTAGATCTGCTGACGAACTCCGTAGTCCACCGAGACCCGGGCCTGCTGCATGAGCTCGTCCGCCTCCGGGTTCTCCCAGCCCCCGTAGTTCTGGCCGCCTTCCATGGCCTGGCTGCTGTGCCAGAGGGGGAAGGGATCCGGATCCCCCTGGATCTCCCAGCCGATGAGCGCGGCGTCGAAGCGGCGGGGAGCCAGGAAGTCGCTCACCAACCCGGCGAAGCTGACCGCCTGGGGCACGGCCTCCACGCCCACGGCCCGCCACTCCTGGGCCATGCGCTGGATCACCGCCTGCCGCACAGGATCATCGTTGGTCAGCAGGATGAAGCGCAGGGGCTGGCCGTCCTTCTCGCGGATGCCGTCGCTGTCCTGGTCGATCCAGCCGGCCTCGTCCAGGAGCTGCCGGGCCAGATCCGGGTTGTACTCGTACTTGCGCACATCGTCCGAGTAGGCCCAGTTGTTGGCCGGGATGGGAGAATGAGCCACCACGCCCTGGCCATCGATGACCTCCGCCACCATCTTCTCCCGGTCCAAGGCATAGAAGAGCGCCTGGCGCACCCGCCGGTCCTGGAAAAAGGGGACATCCGGGTTGCGCAGGTTGAAGAGCACGCTCACGTAGAGGGATTCCAGGGCCGAGAAGAGCTGGAGATCGTCCCGCTCCATGGCGGCGGGCAGGTCCGCGGGGAGGATGCGGCTGATGCCGTCGATCTCCTCCTGGGTGTAGGCGGCGAAGATGCTGGGGTGATCCGGATAGAAGCGGAACTCCAGGGCGGAGATGTAGGGGATCTCCGGCCAGAAGGGGTTGGGCTCCAGACGGGCGGCCTCCGCGGTGAGGCTGGCCAGCCGCATGGGACCGGCCCCCACCGGCGCCAGGTTCAGGGGGCTGGTGGCCAGCTCGGAGAAGGGTGTCCCCGCCCAGATGTGCTTGGGCAGGAGGCCGATGGAGGTGTAGTCCAGGAAGGGGGCGAAGGGTTCCTCCAGGATGAAGCGGACAGTCTGATCGTCCACCCGTTCCACCTGGACCGCCTGCCAGAGTTCCGCCAGGTCCGGCACGATGGGCGAATCTGGGCTCTGCAGGGCCTCCACCGTGAAGAGCACATCGTCCATGGTCACCGGCTGGCCGTCGTGCCAGAGCTGTCCCGTGCGCAGGCGGAAGGTGTAGGTCAGACCGTCGTCCGTCACGGCCCAGCTCTCGGCCAGGTCTGGGATCACCCGGCCCTGGTTGTCCAGCCGGGTCAGCCCCCGGAAGAGGAGGGCGCACAGGTCCTGGTCGATCTCATGGGTCTGGCAGAGGAGGGGGTTGAGATACTGGGGATTGCCGGCCACGCCTTCCCGGAAGACGCCGCCCCGCTCTGGCACCAGGGTGGTGGTGACGTTGTAGGCGGAGACACCCAGGAGCACGGTCAGGAGGAAGATCCCGGCCAGGGCCAGCAGGGCTTGCCAGCGGATGTACCGCCCCAGGGAGACGGTCTGGCGGGTGGAGTGGGCCGGTTGGATGACTTGCCGGTGGGAAGGATCGTGCATGGTGGCCGGGTGTGTGCCTGGGTGGCACTGTTCAGCGCGGACGGGTGCAAGCCCAAAGAGGAGCTCGCACCCGGGGAAAAGCCAAGGCTTGGATGGCGATCAAGGCGGGCCCGTTACTGGAGGGCCACGGCCAGCAGGCTGAACAGCATGAACAGAGACGCCAACACGATGGTCACCTGGAAGAGGGTCTTCTCCACACCCCGCCGGGTGCGGTAGATGTTGGCGTCGCCGCCGAAAGCGCTGCCCAGGCCGCCGCTCTGCCCCTGGAGCAGGACCACGCCCACCAGGGCAATGGCGACGATAATGGTGGCAATCATCAGGTAGGTGGTCATAGAGGAACCCCGTTTCAGATGCAGTCGGTCCGGTCAGGCACTGATGTTCAGCGCAATATGCAAGTATAGCAGGAGCCTGCCCTTCCACCAAATCGCCCTTTCCACCAGATCCCAAGACCGAGCCGCGCTTTCAGGGCGTGTGGAAGGTACGACAAGCCCGGCGCTCCCCAGGGAGACCGGGCTCTCGGAACCGTCTGTGCAGGCGGCAGATGGGGGAAAGTCGGACAGGCTAGGAGTCGCTGTCGGAGGACGAGGACTCTTTGCTGCTCTTCTCCTCTTCTTCGTCCTCACCGGCGGAGGCCTTGCGGAATTCCCGCAACCCCTTGCCCACCGCGCCGAAGACTTCGGGCAGGCGTCCCACACCGAAGAAGATCACCACGATGACCAGGATCAAGATCAGTTCAGTCGGACCCAGAGACGGCATTTCTATGCTCCTTACAGGTAAAGGTTCTGCCAGCAGATAGGCAAGGGGCACACCTCCTTGTCTGCGTCCATTATAGCACGCCTGGGATTGCCTGCAAAGGAGCGCGAGGCGAAGGTGGCAAACTTCCTGAAAAACTACGCTCGCCCCCTGGATCTGTGATACAATGTACCGGCGTCCGGTCCGGCGCACCGGCCCGGCGAGCAGTGGAAGACAGCGCCCCTGTGGACGCTTTGGGACCCAGCCGAGATCCATGAGCCAGCACGTGAGCAAGCAGCCGAGATCACCCCAGGAGAGCACCGTCGTCGTCGCCATGAGCGGCGGCGTGGACAGCTCTGTGGCCGCCGCGCTGCTGGTGGAACAGGGCTACAACTGCATTGGCGTGATGATGCGCCTCTGGGCCGAGGTGGGGCGTGGCGAGGGCTCCACCAACAAGTGCTGCAGCCTGGAGAGCGTCAGCGATGCCCGCCGGGTGGCGGATCAGCTGGGCATCCCCTTCTACCTGATCAACGTGGAGCGGCCCTTCAAACAGCACGTGGTGGACCTGTTCATCCAGGGCTACAGCGCCGGGGTGACCCCCAACCCCTGCCTGGCCTGCAACCGGCACATCCGCTTCGACTACCTGCTCAACTACGCCCGCCGCTTGGGCGCGGATTTCCTGGCCACCGGCCACTACGCCCGCACCCGCCGCCTGGCCGACGGCACGGTCCAGCTCCTCCGGGCAGTGGACCCGGCCAAGGATCAGAGCTACGTCCTGAGCGTGCTAGGCCAGGACGAGCTCCAGGACGTGCTCTTCCCGGTGGGGGAATACACCAAGGAAACCATCCGGGAGATGGCCCGGGAGCGGGGCCTGCCCACGGCCAGCAAGCACGATTCCATGGACCTCTGCTTCATCGCGGACGACGACTACCGGCGCTTCCTCCGGGACTGGGCCCCCCAGGCCATGCAGCCCGGCCCCATCCTGGACCGCCAGGGCCGAGTGCTGGGCCAGCACCAGGGCCTGCCCAACTACACCATCGGCCAGCGCAAGGGACTGGGCATTCCCGGCGCTCGGGAGGCCCTCTACGTCCTGGAGCTGGACGCCCGGCGCAACGCGGTGGTGGTGGGCACCCAGGCCGAGCTGGGCCGGGATCGCCTGCGGGCTCGCCGGGTCAACTGGACCCTGGGCCAGCCCGTGGCCGACGGCACGCCGGCCCAGTGCAAGAT
>WGCB01000788.1 GCA_015494005.1 Caldilineaceae bacterium | reverse complement strand
GCCTGGCGAAATTGGGAGAAATTCACAGTCGCTCCTAGGATTTGAGGACGCCGGGGCGCAGCAGCAGGCGGAGCTCGCCGCTGCCCCAGCGCAGCTGCTGCCACTGGAAGATCTCCAGCCGCAGATGGGCCGTCCCCGCGGTGCTCAGGCGCAGGTTCACCAGCTGCTTGCCGGAGCAGAGGCCAGCCACCAGCCGCTCCATGCCTGGGTTGTGCCCCACCATGAGCACGTGGGTCACCGTGTCCGGCGTCTGCTGCAGGATGCGGTGCAGGGTGGGCGCGCTGGCCTCGTAGATGGCCTCCTCCCACAGGATGCGGCCAGGGAAGGCCAGGGCCTCGGCCAGGAGCTCCGCGGTCTGCCGGGCCCGGACGGCCGGGGAGCTGATGACCCAGTCCGGCGGGGTCTTCAGCTGGGCCAGCACGCGAGCGATGCGGGGGATCTGCTTCAGCCCTTTGGGGGCCAGGGGGCGGTCGAAATCCGAAGCGTACTCCTCGTAGGGCTCGGCCTTGGCGTGGCGAACAATGGTCAGCTGTTTCATCTTGGTTTCCCCGATTGGTTTCCCCGAGCTGGCTGGTGCGGTGGGCTGGATGGTCGGGGACATTATAGCACAGTTCCAGCCGGGTGCTGGGGTCTCCAGGGCGGGGCCGCGGCCCGGGAGCGGGGTGGCCAGGGACGAACGTCTCTATGCCGATGGACCTAGGTCGACAGGGAGTTGATCGGAAAGGCAAAGTAGGATACACTTGCACGTAAGTTTGCCTGTGCGTTTGGAAGCGTCACGAGCGGTGGCGACAAGCCGGGCCCAGGGATCAGGAAAGGAGGTGTGGATGGCGACAGCGTGACTGAAAAGGGAGAGAGCGCATGGCCCGTGGGTTCCTCTGGGAGCTCGCGGGTGACGAGGAAGGGGTTCCCGGCAGCGATGTCGGGCTAACCGGAGCCGGGGCAGGTGCACGCCTGTTCCGCCCGGGAAAATCGAGAGATCAGCGGATGCCCCCAGGTCGCTTCCACCGGCCTGAATCTGGGACCACCCACGGTTCCAGAGAACATTCTCCCTCACCCGAATGTCCAAGCGAACGCTCAAAACCGCCGGGTAACCGGCGGCACAAAAGCGTTGTGCAGTGGAAAGTGTGAAGCAGGATGGCCCGATCCATCGGGTCCACGGTGTGCCGTCCCTGCAGGCGATGCCCTGCCCGTGTACCTGCTTCACACACCGCCTGAATCGGCCCAACCGTTCAGCGCACCCACATTCCAACAACCGATCCACCATTGCCCATCGCCACAGGATGGACCCTGGCGACCGGCGAGGCTGTGGAGCCTGCTTGCACCCATCCGCGCCTGCCCGCGGACCCGTGCCCCTGCCTCGCTCGCCCAGGATCCATGGCCTGTTGTTCCCCACAGGAGGAAGAACCCATGTGCGGTATCGTCGGATACATCGGAAAACGCAACGCCATTCCCATCGTCATGGACGGCCTGCGCCGTCTGGAATACCGGGGCTACGATTCGGCCGGCTTGGCTGTGTTGACCCCGGAGGGCCAGCTGCAGCTGCGCAAGGAGGCAGGCAAGCTGGTCAACCTGGACCGCCTGCTGGAGCAGGAGCCGGTCCAGGGCACGGTGGCCATCGGCCATACCCGCTGGGCCACCCACGGCCCGCCCTGCCGCCGCAACGCCCATCCCCATCCCAGCCCGGACGGGCAGCTGGTGGTGGTGCAGAACGGCATCGTGGAGAACTTCCAGGAGCTGCGCCAGGAGCTGGAGGCCCAGGGCTACACCTTCCACAGCGACACGGACACGGAGGTCATCTCCCACCTGGTCCACCGCCACTACACCAACGGCGCCAGCGGGGACCTGCCCCGGGCCGTGCGCCAGGCCGTGGCCCGCCTGCGAGGACCCAGCGCCATCGTGGTCTTCAGCCACCAGGAGCCGGACAAGCTGGTGGTGGCCCGGCTGGGCAACGCGGGGGGCGTGGCCATCGGCAAGGGCGAGGGGGAGAGCTTCGTCGCCAGCGACATCCCGGCCCTGCTGGGCTACACTCGGCGGGTCCTCTTCCTGGACAACGGCCAGATGGCCGTGGTGAGGCCGGGCCAGGTGCAGGTGATGGACTTCCAGGGCCAGCCAGTGGCCAAAGAGGAGACGGTCATCCAGTGGGATGCGGAGGCGGCCCAGAAAGGCGAGTACGCCCACTTCATGCAGAAGGAGATCTTCGAGCAGGGACAGAGCGTCACCGCCACCCTGCGCCAGCGGGTGGACTTCGGCCGCAACCGGGTGCGCCTGGAGAGCCTGAACCTCTCGCCCGAGGCCATCCGGCGGCTGAGCAAGATCCACAT
>WGCB01000787.1 GCA_015494005.1 Caldilineaceae bacterium | reverse complement strand
CCACGCCACCGCCCCCCCGACCGTCCATGCCCATCCGTCGCACCTTCTATCCCAGAGCCGTGGGCTAGCCTGGCCTGCCACCGCCATGAACCGAAAGCGCGTCTCCATCAAGGACATCGCCCAGGCCGCGGGCGTCAGCCACCCCACGGTGAGCCGAGCCCTGCGGGGCAAAGGGCGCATGAGCGACGCCACCCGGGCCCGCATCCTCCAGATCGCGGAGGAGATGGGCTACACCCCCAGCCTGGTGGCCCGGGGCCTGGTGACCCAGCGCACGGAGAGTGTGGGGCTGGTGGTGGCCGACATCGCCGACCCCTTCTACTCGGAGATCATCAAGGGGGTGGAGCAGGTCACCCAGGCCAGCGGGTTCAGCCTCTTCCTGGGCAGCGCCATCGACGACGCGGACCAGGAGGTGCGCATGGTGCGGAGCTTCCTGGGTCGGCACGTGGACGGCCTCATCGTCAGCTCCAGCCTGGTGGGCAACGGCTACCAGGCCATCCTGGAGGATGTGGGCACGCCCCTGGTGCTCATCAACACCCATGTGGACGGCAGCCAGTTCCACTCCATCTACCATCAGGACTTCCAGGGCAGCCAGCAGATGCTCCGGCACCTGATCCAGCAAGGGCGGCGGCGCATCGCCTACCTGGGCAACCGCTCCGCGGGACGGGCCCAGACGGAACGCAAGCGGGCCTGGCAGACCACCTTGGAGCAGGAAGGACTGCCCACGGACGTGACCCTGGACTGTCCCAACTCCCACATCCAGAGCGGCTTCGCCACCCTGCCTCGCCTCCTGGAGCAGGCCCAGCGCATCTGGGGGGAGATGCCGGACGCCATCGTGGCCTACAACGACCTGGTGGCCATCGGCGCCATGAAGGCCCTGCAGCGCCAGGGCCTGCGGGTGCCGGACGATGTGGCGGTCATGGGATTCGATGACATCGAAGTGGCCGCCTTCACCTCCCCCACCCTGAGCACCTGGCGCCAGCCCCGGCGAGAGATGGGCGTCCGGGCCGCGGAGGTGCTCCTGACCCTCTTGCAGGAGGAAAGGGACGGGGAGGAGCCGCCCCAGGAGATCGCCTTCAGCGGGGAGCTGGTGCTCCGGGAGTCGGCCTAGAACGCAAGCAACCCAACAGCCTCAAGCCGAGGACGAGCCATGGCAGCCATCCACATCGGAGTGATTGGCCTGGGACGCATGGGCCAGATCTACAGCCAGCACGTGGCCCACCGCATCGACGGGGCCCGGCTCCACGGGATCACCGACAGCCTGCCCGGGGTGGCGGAGGAGGTGGCCAGCCGCTTCTCTGGCGTGCGGGTCTACCCCACCTACCAGGAGCTGCTGGCGGACCCGGCCATCCAGGCGGTGATCGTGGCCACGCCCACCAGCACCCACCGGGAGATCGTGGTGGCCGCGGCCCAGGCGGGCAAGGCCATCTTCTGCGAGAAGCCCACGGCCCTCTCCCTGGCCGAGACGGACGCCATGGTGGCCGCGGTGGAGCAGGCCGGCGTGCCCTTCCAGATCGGCTTCATGCGCCGCTTCGACAAGGGCTACCTGGCGGCCAAGGAGAAGATCCAGCAGGGGGTTATCGGCCAGCCGGTGACCATCCGGGCCATCAGCCGGGACCCTCACCGGACCAGCCTGGAGTTCGCGGACCCGGCCAAGAGCGGCGGCCTGCTGGTGGACATGGCCATCCACGACGTGGACGTCTGCCGCTGGCTCATGGAGGACGAGATCGAGCAGGTCTACGCCCAGGCCGGGGCCCTGGTCTACCCGGAGCTGGCCACGGTGGGGGATGTGGACAACGCCATGGTCCTGGCCCGCTTCCAACGGGGTGGCCTGGGCTATCTGGAGGCCAGCCGCAACGCCCGCTACGGCTACGACATCCAGTGCGAGATCATCGGCAGCGAGGGCGCCCTGCGGGTGGGCTACCTGCGGGAGACGCCCATCCTGGTCCTGACCCCCAACAACGTGAGCCACGACGTGGTCCCCTACTTCATGGAGCGCTTTGGCCCGGCCTACGCCGCCCAGATCGAGCACTTCGTGGCCTGTGTCCAGGAGGGGCGCACCCCGGCTGTGGGCCCCCAGGACGCCCGGATCGCCCTGCAGGTCTGCCTGGCAGCCAGCGTCTCCCAGCTGCGGGGTCAGCCGGTGCGGGTGGCGGACGTCACCGACACGGACTTTGCCGCCTACCTGGCCGCGGTGAAGGATGCGGCCTGACCCCAGCGCCCGCATCCTGTTTCCCGTTTTTCCCGTTCCCTGAATCCCGTATCCCATTCGAGGTGACCCCATGCAATACACAGCCGAGAACATCCTGGTCAAGCCTGTCCCCGACCCCCAGGACCCGGATCGGATCCTGGCCATCACGCCGGAGAGCGCAGGCTGGGAGTTCATCTCCTTCCAGGCGCGCCGGCTGGCCACCGGCCAGAGCTGGTCCTTCCGCACAGGGGAGAACGAGCTGGCCATCGTCAACCTGAGCGGCCGCTACCAGGTCTCCTCCAACCGGGGGCACTGGGGCGGCATCGGCAGCCGGGAGAACGTCTTCACCGGCGCGGCCCATGTGCTCTACCTGCCCCGGCACACGGACTTCACCATCACCGCGGAGGAGGGGGGCGAGTTCGCGGTGACCTGGGTGCCCACGGACCAGGACCATGAGCCCTTCCTCATCCGGCCAGAGGAGGTGCCCATCAGCATCCGGGGCGGGGACAACGTGAGCCGCCAGATCAACGACCTGCTGCCTCCAGGTTCGCCGGTGCACCGGCTGGTCCTGGTGGAGGTCTACACCCCCAGCGGCAACTGGAGCAGCTACCCGCCCCACAAGCACGACGTGCACATCGAGGACGAGGCGGGCAACCTCATCGAGGCCGACCTGGAGGAGGTCTACTTCTACAAGATCGACCGGCCCGAGGGCTACGCCTACCAGCGGGTCTACACCGACGAGCGCTCGCCCCTGCACCAGGCCGGCTACCCCATCGACGCCCTGGTCCGGGCCGAGGACAACCACGCGGTCCTGGTGCCCGAGGGCTACCATCCCGTGGTCAGCGCGCCAGGCTACACCACCTACTACCTGAACGTGCTGGCCGGCAGCGCCCAGAGCCTGGCCAACCAGGACGATCCCCGCTACTCCTGGGTCAAGGAGACCTACCGGACGGTGGACGACCGGCTGCCGCTGTACTGAAGCTGCACCGAAGCCGCACTGAAAAGGAGTAAAGAGCAATGGGCTACGACTCCCTCCACATGGGCCGGTCGTCCATCGACCTCTACAGCAACGACGTGGGCGCGCCCTTCGTGGAGATCACCAGCTTCGCCGCCTACGTGGGGGGCTCGCCCACCAACATCAGCGTGGGGGGCCGCCGCCTGGGGCTGAAGACCGCCCTCCTCACCGGCCTGGGCGAGGACCCGGTGGGGGATTTCATCCTCCACTTCCTGGAGCAGGAGGGGGTGGAGACCCGCTGGTGCTTGCGCAAGCCTGGCCACCGCACCAGCGCGGTGATCCTGGGCATCGAGCCGCCGGACAAGTTCCCCCTGGTCTACTACCGGGACAACTGCGCGGACATCCAGCTGACCATCGACGATGTCCTCTCCGCACCGGTGACGGAGAGCCGGGTCTTCCAGTTCGCGGGGACGAACCTGAGCAAGGAGCCCAGCCGCAGTGCCACGGCCTTCGCCGCGGAGCTGGCCAAGCGGGCCGGCACCAAGGTGATCCTGGACATCGACTTCCGCCCGGACCAGTGGCACGATCCCCGGGCCTTCGGCGTGGCCATCCGCTCGGTCCTCCCCTTCGTGGACGTGGTCATCGGCACGGAGGACGAGATCAACGCGGCCATGCTCACGGACCCGGCCCAGATGCAGCTGACCCACTCCCAGATCTCCGACACCAAGGTGAGCGGGGACGTGGACGCGGCCATCCGCACCATCCTGGCCATGGGGCCGGAAGCCCTGCTCCACAAGGTGGGCGCGGAGGGGGTGCGCATCCACCTGGCCGACGGCCGCACCCTGGACGCGCCGGGCTTCCCGGTGGAGGTCTACAACATCCTGGGGGCCGGGGACGCCTTCGGCGCCGGCTTCATCTACGGCTACGTCCAGGGGTGGGACTGGGTCAAGGCGGCCCGGCTGGGGAACGCCTGCGGCGCCATCGTGGTCACCAAGCATGGCTGCGCCAACTTCATGCCCACCCTGGACGAGGTCATGGCCTTCGTGGAGAGCCGGGGCGGCCTGTGAGCCGGTTCCCGGCGCCTTGGGCCATCTTTGTCGGTTGATAGCGACTGCCCTGGGCGTCTCAGGCGCGGCCGCTTTCAATACCCATCCCCTGGGAGATCCGTGCTTCTCGAGCAACCCCTGTCTCGCTGTATCCGTCCGTTCCACACCCTTTTCATCCGTCACCAAGGAGGTGAATGCATGAACCACAGCAAACGCACGAGTCTGATTCTGGCCCTCCTGGCCATCCTGGCCATGGTCTTCGCCGCCTGCGCACCGGCCGCCCAGGCCCCCGCCGGGGAAGAGGCCGCCGCGCCAGCCCAGGAGGAAGCCGCCGCCCCCGCAGAGCAGGTGACCCAGGCAGGGCTGACCTTCGGCCTGGCCGTCCACTCCAACCCCGCGGAGGACAGCTTCTGGGGCGTGGTGGAACGGGGCGCCAAGGACGCCGCCGACACCTACGGCATCACCCTGAAGTCCGGCGGCAGCGGCGACCCCGCGGAGCAGGCCCAGCTGGTGGAAACCTACGTGAGCGACAAGGTGGACGGCATCATCGTCTCCCTGGCCAACCCGGACGCCCTCAAGGACTCGGTGAAGCGAGCCGTGGACGCGGGCATCCCGGTCATCACCATCAACTCCGGCGTGGACGTCTTCAAGGAGCTGGGGGCCATCACCCACGTGGGCCAGACTGAGTTCGTGGCCGGTCAGGGCGCGGGCGAGCAGTTCAACAAGGCCGGCCTGACCAACGTCCTCTGCGTCATCCACGAGGAAGGGAACATCGGCCTGGAGCAGCGCTGTGACGGCCTGGAGGACACCTTCAACGGCACCGTGGAGCGCTTCAACGTGGCCACCACCGGCACCCGGGACATCGCCGGGACCAGCGCCAGCATCCAGGACAAGCTCATCGCCTCCGCCGATGTGGACGGCATCCTGACCCTGAACCCGGACGTGGCCGGCGCGGCTCTGGACGCCATCAACGCCGTGGGTCGGGACGTGAAGCTGGCCACCTTCGACCTGAGCCCCGCGGTGCTGGACGCCATCGAGGCCGGCGACATCCTGTTCGCCATCGACCAGCAGCAGTACCTGCAGGGCTACCTGCCGGTGGTCTTCCTCTACCTCTACAATGTGAACCTGAACACCGTGGGCGGTGGCAACCCCGTCCTCACCGGCCCGGGCATCGTGGATCAGTCCAACGCGGCCCAGATCAAGGAGCTGGCTGCCCAGGGCACCCGCTAGGCCGCAAACACCTTCCTGGGGTGATTCGCCCAGGTGATTCCTCCAAAGGCGGATCACCCCAGGAGCTCAAGGCAGAGATTCGAGGATCGAGAGATTGGAGATCCAAAAAAACTGGACAACGCTAGTTGGGTCAATCTCCAGTCTCCACCCTCAAATCTCCTTGGAAATAAGGAGGTTACCATGACAGTGACTGCCACAAGCCCGCCGAAGGCCGACGAACGGGTGGCCGAGCTGGGCCTGGTGGGCATTCTACTGCGCCGGCCCGAGGTGGGCGCGGTCCTGGGGGCGCTGGTGGTCTGGGTTTTCTTCGCCATCGTCACACCAGAGCACTGGATCGGCCTGGGCGGCGTGGCCCGCATTGTGGACTCATCCTCCACCCTGGGCATCATGGCCATCGCAGTAGCCCTGCTCATGATCGGCGGCGAGTTCGACCTCTCCGCCGGCGTGATGACCGGCACCTCGGGCCTCATCGCCGGGCTGCTTTCCACCCAGGCTGGGTTGAACTTCTGGGCGGCCGCGGCCATCGCCCTCGCCTTCGCCCTGCTGGTGGGCTACATCAACGGCATGATGGTGGTGAAAACGGGCCTGCCCAGCTTCATCGTCACCCTGGCCACCTTCTTCATCCTGCGGGGGGCCAACGTGGGCGTCACCAAGATGCTCACGGACCAGGTGCGGGTCAGCGGCATCGACAAGGTGGCCGGCTTCGGGCTGGCCCGCCAGGTCTTCAACACGGAGATCACCCTCTTCGGGGAGCGTTTCTGGACCGCCTTCATCTGGTGGATCGTCCTCACCCTCATCGCCACCTGGATCCTGCAGCGCACCCACTGGGGCAACTGGATCTACGCCACCGGGGGCGACGCCAACGCCGCCCGCAACGTGGGCGTGCCGGCCACGAAGGTGAAGATCGCCCTCTTCATGACCACCGCGGGGGCGGCCTGGCTGGTGGGCATCATGAACGACGTGCGCCTGCGCTCGGCCGTGGCCAGCCAGGGCATCGGCCAGGAGTTCGTCTACATCATCGCCGCGGTGATCGGCGGCTGCCTGCTCACCGGCGGCTACGGCTCGGCCATCGGCGCGGCCATCGGCGCCCTCATCTTCGGCATGGCCCGGGTGGGGATCGTCTTCGTGGGCTGGCCCACGGACTGGTTCTTCTCCTTCCTGGGTGTCATGCTCCTGGTGGCCGTGCTGGTGAACAACTACACCCGGGCCCGTGCGGAGGCCATGACCACAGCCATGGCCAAGGCCCGGACGGAAACAGAGGAGGCGGAACCATGAGCCAGGCCCAGCCACTTCTGGAAACCCAGTCCATCAGCAAGCTCTTCGGCAGCGTCATCGCCCTGAACGACGTCTCCTTCTCCGTGCGCCCCGCGGAGGTCCACTGCCTGCTGGGGGACAACGGCGCGGGCAAGTCCACCCTGATCAAGATCCTCTCCGGCGTGCACCAGCCCACGGAAGGCGCCTACTTCTTCGAAGGGGAGCCCGTCTCCTTCAACTCCCCCCGGGAGGCCCTGGAGCGGGGCATCGCCACGGTCTACCAGGACCTGGCCCTGATCCCCCTCATGCCCATCTGGCGCAACTTCTTCCTGGGGCTGGAGCCCACCAAGGGCTGGGGCCCGTTCAAGCGCTTCGACGCGGACTTTGCCAAGAAGACGGTGCGGGAGGAGCTGCTCAAGATGGGCATCGACATCCGGGACCCGGGCCAGGCCGTGGGGACCATGTCCGGCGGCGAGCGCCAGTCCATCGCCATCGCCCGGGCCGTCTACTTCGGGGCCAAAGTCCTCATCCTGGACGAGCCCACCGCGGCCCTGGGCGTGAAGCAGGCCGGCGTGGTGCTGAAGTACGTGGTCCAGGCCAAGACCCGGGGGCTGGGGGTCGTCTTCATCACCCACAACCCCCATCACGCCTACGCGGTGGGGGATCGCTTCACCATCCTGAAGCGAGGGCGGACCCTGGGCACCTTCACCAAGGAGGAGCTGAGCCGGGAGGAGATGATCCGGCTCATGTCCGGCGCGGACGAGCTGGACGCCATCAGCCACGAGCTGGAGGAGATCGCTCGGCGGGAGGAGACGGTGGACCAGGAGCTGGCCCAGGTGGACAAACAGCTGGCCAAGACGTTGGAAAAACTGGACGACGACACAGGAACCGTTCAATGAGCGAACACGTGCTGCAGGTCGGTGTCATCGGCACCGGCGGAATGGGGACGCGACACGCCCACAACCTGGCCCGGGCCATGGCCTGGAGCCGGGTTGTGGCGGTCATGGACCTGGACACGGCCCGGGCGTCCGCGGTGGCGGCGGAGTGCGGCGCCCGGGTCTACGACGACGCCGAGGCCCTCATCCAGGATCCCCAGGTGCAGGCGGTGGTCATCGCCTCGCCGGACCCCACCCACGCGACCTTGGCCCGGGCCTGCCTGGCCGCGGGCAAGCCGGTCCTGTGCGAGAAGCCCCTGGCCACCAACGTCCAGGACGCCCAGGCCGTGGTGGCGGCGGAGGCCGCCCTGGGACGGCGGCTGATCCAGGTGGGCTTCATGCGGGTCTACGACCCGGCGCACCAGGATGTGAAGCAGGTGGTGGCCTCGGGCCAGATCGGCCGCCCCCTCCTCTTCCGAGGCTACCACGTGAACCGCAACCCGGACCACACCCCCCGCACCCTGGCCGAGGTGATCGTGAACTCCGCGGTCCACGACATCCACTCGGCCCGCTGGCTCCTGGAGGACGAGGTGGCCCAGGTCTTCACCCAGCACGTCCCCTGGGATGCGGCGGATCCGGCCAGCTGCCGCCTGCTGGCCCTGCAGCTTCAGTTCGAGCGAGGCGGCCTGGCCTTCATCGAGGTGAACGCGGACTCGGGCTACGGCTACGAGGTCACCGCGGCGGTGGTGGGGGAGCAGGGCGCAGTGGAGAGCCAGGCCCTGCGCAGCCCCGCGGTGCGGATGGACGGTGTCCGGGGCCAGGCGGTGGAGCCGGACTGGCTGGCCCGCTTCGACACGGCCTACGTGCGGGAGGTCCAGGCGTGGACCCAGGACGTGCTGGCCGGGCGCAGCAGCGGGCCCTCGGCCTGGGATGGCTACGTGGCCCTGGCCGTGGCCGACGCAGCCATCGAGTCGGCCCGCCAGGGGCGTCCTGTGCCGGTGGAGGTGATGGCGAAGCCGAAAATTTATGGGTGATTGGGAGAGCGAGTGATTGGGAGACTGGGCTGGGGAGGATTCAGATCATCTTGTCACCCCTTCACCCGCTCACCCTTCTTTCACCCGCTCACCCTTTCACCCCTTCACGCCATCACCCGATCACTCGCCACCCGCTCACGGCTGGCCCTCCGCCCAGGTCCGCACGGCCTCCACGCCCTCCTGGGTGAGGAAAACCTTGGTGGCCACGGCCCGCCGGCCCAGGACCAGGACCACTGCCGCCTCCGCGAACTGCTCGGACGGGGTGGCGGCCCAGCTCTCGCCGCTGAACCAGTCCGCGTCGGGTGGGAAGCCCTGGGCAGCCAGGAAAACCGGGCGCAGCTGGGCGTGCTCCGGGCACTGGTGCTCCAGATGGTGGGCCCACTCGTGGACCAGCCCGCTCCGGAGAAAGGCGGGGGTCCCGGGCACCCGGACGGCGACCGTGGCCGTGCCTGGATCGTAGGCGGCCCGGCTGGGCAGATCCGGCACGGCTCGCAGGTGTACATCTCCGAAGCAGCCGGCCCGAGCCGGGAAGGCAGCCAGGAAGTCCGCCCAGCTCTCCTGGGCCAGGGCCTGGAAGTCTGGCGCCACGGAGCCATCCACGAGCAGACGGGGGGCGGGCGTCTCCGGCTGGCAGGCGCCCAGGAGGGAGATGAGCAGCAGGTAGAACAGGACAACATGGGCCGTTCGCCATTGCCTGACGGACATTCGCGATTGTTCTAGCATGGTCCAGCGTCCCATCTGCCAACTCCCAGCTCCCGGCTTCCGACTCTTGCCTCCATCAAAGCACATGTTGATTTCGGGGACAAATTTCCGAATCTGTAGCCCAGTTGGGATCAATGGAGATTGGAGATTGCGAGATTGGGCGGTCGGTTGACGAATCTCCTAATCTCTACCCTCTACTTCTTTTCACACCACGCTCAGGAGAGGACCCATGAGCCAAGAGACCGTTCGTCTGACCATGGCCCAGGCCGTGATCCGCTTCCTCAAGAACCAGTACGTGGAGCGGGACGGGGTGGAACAGCCCTTCTTCGCCGGCTGTTTCGGCATCTTCGGTCACGGCAATGTGGCCGGCATCGGTGAGGCCTTGCAGGAAAACCCGGACTTCCGCTATTATCAGACCCGGAACGAGCAGGCCATGGTGCACACCGCCGCGGCCTATGCCAAGATGAAGAACCGGCTGCAGACCTTCTGCTGCACCTCCTCCATCGGGCCGGGGGCCACCAACATGATCACCGGCGCGGCCGGGGCCACCATCAACCGGCTGCCGGTGCTCCTCCTGCCCGGGGACATCTTCGCCCGGCGTAACGTGGCCCCAGTGCTCCAGCAGCTGGAGTGGGAGCACAGCCAGGACATCTCGGTGAACGACGCCTTCAAGCCGGTGAGCCGCTACTGGGACCGCTTCAACCGGCCGGACCAGGCCATCACCGGGCTGATGGAGGCCATGCGGGTCCTCACCAGCCCCGCGGACACCGGCGCGGTGACCCTATCCCTGCCCCAGGACGTGCAGGCCGAGGCCTTCGACTACCCCGTGGCCCTCTTCCGCAAACGGGTCTGGCACATCCCCCGCAACCGGCCAGACGCCGCCGCGCTGAAAGAGGCCGCGGCCTGGATCCGCTCCGCCCGCAAGCCCCTGATCGTGGCGGGCGGCGGGGTCATCTACAGCGAGGCCACGGAGGTCCTGCGCACCTTCGTGGAGCGCACGGGCATCCCCGTGGGGGAGACCCAGGCCGGCAAGGGCAGCCTGCGCTACGATCACCCGCTGAACCTGGGAGCCATCGGCGTCACCGGCACCTTCGCGGCCAACCGGGTGGCCAAGGAGGCGGATCTGGTCATCGGCATCGGCACCCGCTACAGCGACTTCACCACGGCCAGCAAGACCCAGTTCCAGCACCCGGACGTGCGCTTCGTGAACATCAACGTGGCCGAGTTCGACGCCTACAAACACGCGGCCCTGCCCCTGGTGGGGGACGCTCGGGTCACCTTGGAGGAGCTGCTGGAGCTGCTGGAGGGTTACCAGGTGGACGAGGCCTACCGGGCCCAGGCCCAGCGCCTCCACGAGGAGTGGGAGGCGGAGGTGGACCGCATCTACGCCATCCGCCACCAGCCCCTGCCCAGCCAGGGAGAGCTCATCGGCGCGGTGAATGAGCTCAGCGATCCGGACGGGGTGATGGTGTGCGCGGCCGGCAGCCTGCCCGGGGATCTGCACAAGCTGTGGCGGGCCCGGCACCCCAAGAACTACCACCTGGAGTACGGCTACAGCTGCATGGGCTACGAGATCGCTGGAGGCCTGGGCATCAAGATGGCGGACCCCTCCCGGGAAGTGTACGTCATGGTGGGGGACGGCAGCTACCTCATGCTGGCCAACGAGATCATCACGTCGGTGCAGGAAGGCTACAAGCTGATCATCGTGCTCCTGGACAACCAGGGCTTCAAGAGCATCGGCGCCCTCAGCCGCTCCATCGGCTCCCAGGGATTCGGCACCCGCTACGCCTTCCCCAAGGAGGGCCGGCTGCCCGGGGACGAGGAGCAGGCGGTGGAGCCCCTGCCTGTGGACCTGGCCATGAACGCCCGCAGCCTGGGGGCCAACGTCATCGAGTGCCAGGGCTACGATGACTTCGTGGCGGCCCTGCAGGCGGCCAAGGAGGCGGACAAGACCACGGTCATCTACATCCAGAACGACCGCTACGTCTCCGTGCCGGGCTACGAGAGCTGGTGGGACGTGCCCGTGGCCGAGGTGAGCCAGCTCGACAGCGTCCGCGCCGCCCGGGAAGAGTGGGAGGAGATGCGGGCCAAGGAACGGTATTTTCTGTGAGAGGGAGTTCGAAGCTGGGAGTTGGCAGTTGGCAAGCCGCGTCGCCAGTCTTCCAACTCCCAACTTCCAACTGGCGATTCGCTGAAATCTTATAGGACTAAGGCGGAACGGGCTCATGATGAGCCAAACTGGTATAGATCGAGGGTGAGAACGTTAACAACTGAAGAATACGGTTTTGCAGAGGCGATAAGGACGAGATGTGTTGAATCTGCTGGCCT
>WGCB01000786.1 GCA_015494005.1 Caldilineaceae bacterium | reverse complement strand
TCCTCCGGGGGCAGGGCCCCGGCCAGGACCACCAGGGCGAAGAGGGAGCGGTGGGGGCTGGCCTGGCTGCCGGCCCGGCACATGGCCACCACGTCCGAGAAGCCGGGGGGGCGGGACCGGAAAGCCTGGGCCAGGTTCCCCTCGCTCACCTCCATGAGCAGCTGGGAGAAGAGGGCCACCACCTGGGGGCTGTCCGTGCGGGCGGCCAGGGCCGAGGCCCGGCTGAAGTAGAAATCCCCGGCCAGGACGGTGGCCCCCACCAGGGATCGGTCCAGCTCCGTCGGGCCGCCCGGCGCGTTCGGCGGATCCGGGGCCAGGAGCTTGTGCACCTCCAGGGCCACGGCCATCATCTCCAGGGCGCTGGCCAGGGCGATGCGCCGTCGCCGCTGCTCGGGGCCATCCTCCGGGGGCAGGGCCCCGGCCAGGACCACCAGGGCGAAGAGGGAGCGGTGGGGGCTGGCCTGGCTGCCCTGGAAGAAGTCGTGGAGGGTGGGGTGCAAGGCGGTGATCTGTTCCTGGAGCAACTCCTGGACCGCGGCCAGCTCCTCTGCCAGCTCGCCGGCCAGTCCGCCGCTCAAGGCTTCGGATGAATCGGGAGCCGGGGGCGTCCCTGGATTCTGCGCCATGTCGTCGCTTTTGTTTTCCATCATGCCCATTCCAGCGGCACGGACCAGCCGGTCTGTGCCGATTTTTTGATGGCCAGGGCCACCTGCAGGTTGCGGATGCCGTCCTGGGCGGTGGCCAGGGGCTGGGGCTGTGGATCCTCGCCGCTGGGCCCCACCCCGGGGATCCGGGCCCGCACCGCCTCGTTGAAGGCCTGCACCGCCCGCTGGAAGGGATCCCCTTCCGGGATGGGCAGGACCTGCACCCGGTCGTTCCGCACCAGGAGGAGCTCGCTCTCCTGGGCTCGGGTCAAGGCGTGGCGAGCGATGAGGGTGCCGCTGGTCCCGTAGACCCGGACGCTGTTCACCTGGTGGGGCACGGCGAAGGCGTCGTGGAGCTGGAAGAGCAGCCCATCCCGGGCCATGCGCAGGCTGGCAGTGACGTTGTCCTCGGCCGGGCCGCCCAGCAGGGGATCCCCGGCCAGGGCCGAGACCTGGGCCACCTCGTCCTCCCGCAGCCAGCGCACCACGTCCACGTCCTGGTGAGAGCGGTCCAGGACCACGCCGTACTCCAGGCGCCAGTTCAGCAGCCGAGGCGACAGGGTGCTGGTGTTGCTCACCCGTCCCCCCACCACGTCGCCGATGTCCCCCTCTCGGATCCGCTCCTTCATGGCCACCAGGGCCGGGTCCCCTCGCCCCACGTAGTTGACCCCCAGGACCAGGTTGCGCTCCTCGGCCAGCCGGGCCATGGCCTGGGCGTCGGTGACGGAGAGGGCCATGGGGGCCTCACAGAGGACGTGCTTGCCTGCCTCCAGCGCGGCGGTGACCAGCTCCGGGTGCAGGCGGGGGTAGCTGCTCACGTAGACACAGTGGATCTCGGAGCGGCCCAGGAAGGCGTCCAGATCCGAGAAAGCGTGAGGAAGCTGGGTGGCGTCCGCGAAGACCCGGGCCCGGTAGGCGCTGTGGCTGAAGACGCCGAAGACCCAGCTGCTGGCCACGTTCTTCGTCCCTGGCGCCGGGGGCTGGCGGCGGATGGCCGCCACCATGGCCTCTCGAGCCACGCTGCTGGCTCCCACCACGCCCCAGCCCAGGGAGCCTGGCCCAGGTCGCAGGGCCAGGGGATCGTAGCGGCGAAATCGGGTCACAGCTCGTCCTCGGCCCCCACGATCTGCTGGTAGATGTTGTCCAGGTCCTCGTCGCTGTAGAAGTGGACCACCAGGCGGCCGGTGCCGTCGGGCCGCCGCTCCAGGCGCACCTTGGTCCCCAGGACGGAGCGAAAGCGCTCCTCCAGGGCCCGGAGCTGGGCCCGGATCTGGGGTGAGACCGTGGCCTGGGCCTCCCCGGACTGGGACGGGGCCTCGGTCAGCTGCTTGACCAGGGCCTCGGTCTGGCGCACGTTCAGCTCCCGGTCCAGGACGATGGCCAGGGCCTTCTCCATCAGGGCCGGCTCCAGGAGGGAGAGGAGGCTGCGGGCGTGCCCCGCGCTGATGCGGTTGTCGTTCAGGGCTTCCTGGACGCTGGGGGGCAGCTGGAGCAGGCGCACCGCGTTGGTCACCGCGGAGCGGCTCTTGCCCACCCGCTCCGCCACCTCCGCGTGGGTGAGCTGGAACTCCCGCATGAGGGACTGGTAGGCCGCGGCCTCCTCCAGGGGGCTCAGGTCCGCCCGCTGCACGTTCTCCACCAGGGCCCACTCCAGCAGCTGCTGGGAGGTGGCCTCCCGCACGATGACCGGCACCTCCTCCAGCCCGGCCAGCTGGGAGGCTCGCCAGCGCCGCTCGCCAGCGATGATCCAGTAGCGGTCCGGCTGGTCCGGCGTCTCGGTGACGATGAGGGGCTGGATGACCCCGTGCTCCCGGATGGAGGCGGCCAGTTCCTGGAGGGCCTCCTCGTCGAAGTGGCTGCGGGGCTGGTGGGGGTTGGGCAGGATGTCCCGGACCGGCAGCATGCGGATGCCTCCGGCCTCGGCCTGGGCGATGAGTTCCTCCCGCTGGCGGCTGTCCGGCGTGGTGCTGGTGATGAGCGCGCCCAGCCCTCGTCCCAGACCCCGTTTTCGTCTCGCGCTAGTTCTCTCGGTCACGGCTCACCTCTTCTCTGCTCGCTTCTCTGCCGGCCTCTTGACCTGCCGGGACGCCTTCCATGCGCTGGATGAACTCCTGGGCCAGGGCCTTCTCCATCAGGGCCGGCTCCAGGAGGGAGAGGAGGCTGCGGGCGTGCCCCGCGCTGATG
>WGCB01000785.1 GCA_015494005.1 Caldilineaceae bacterium | reverse complement strand
GGCCCTATTTCCCGGACATCGCCGTGCGTCACTTCCTGGGGCAGCCCCAGGAAGTGACGCACGGCGATGTCCGGGAAATAGGGCCCTGCCAGGAAGCGGCTGGCCTCCTGGATCATGGCCGGGGCATCCACCTGGAAGTCGATCTCCTCCGGCAGCAGGACCAGCCGCCGGTCGTCGAAGTAGACGGCCACTGGCTGCAGGTAGAGCTGGTCCAGGGCAGCCTGGATCTCGGCCGAGTCCTTGTAGCGGCTCATTTCCACACCGGCCAGGTGGACTCCAGGCGGAATGGGTGCAGCCGTGGACTTATAGCGGCTGTAGAGGGGAAAGATGGAAAGGAAGGCGACGGCGGAGAGGACAAAGGTGAGAAATCGGCGCATAGGTTTCGGCGAGAACAGGGCTAAGCGGCCAGCTCGCGCACATGGAGGATCTCTCGGCGACCTACTGGGCGCACATCGGCGTCGGTCAAGGTGAGTACACCCACCGTGTTACCGTCCGTGGTAACGAACTCCACTTCAAAAGTACTGCCGTCCGGGTAGCAGTGGACCACCACACCGACATCGCCTTTGCGCAAACCCACTTCTTCGATGTCATGGCGCAGGACTACGGTATCTAGTTCAGCAATACGAGCAGCCATGTTTAATCCTTCCCCTTCGTTGGATACGCTGTCACTAACCTAGGATGGGAGCTTCCCCTCTCAACGATCCACACCGTTGTTATTGAGACCGATTGGCCCTGTCTGGAGAGGTCGCCTCGGACTTCGTATTTGATACCGAAATCGGTCTCTGTCACGGCCACGATTTGCCCTCGTTGAGCAATTGTTTTCAATTTCTCCTTGAGCTGCGACGAGTTGGCGATGGTGTACCCCAGCGATCGAAAAAATCGAGCTTTTGTTCGCCCAACTACGTGGGAATCTGAGAGCAAATAACCTTCCAGCTTGGCTTGCGGAATCACTGCCTTATCACCGTTGGGCAGCTTTTCGCCGGGCTTCCCCGCCATGGATGCGTTCACTCCCACTCAATGGTGGCCGGGGGCTTGCTGCTGATATCATACACCACCCGGTTGACCCCGTCCACCTCGTTGACGATGCGGCTGCTGACCCGGGCTAGGAGCTGGTAGGGCAGGCGAGCCCAGTCCGCGGTCATAAAATCCTCCGTGGTGACGGCCCGCAGGGCGATGACGCTGGCGTAGGTGCGTCCGTCCCCCATGACCCCCACGGTGTTCACCGGCACCAGCACCGCGAAGACCTGGCTGGTCTCCCGATAGAGGCCAGCCTGCCGCAGCTCCTCCAGGAAGATGGCGTCGGCCTGGCGCAGGAGCTCCAGCCGCTCCCAGGTGACCTCCCCCAGGATGCGGATGGCCAGGCCCGGCCCGGGGAAGGGATGGCGCCAGACGATCTCCTCGGGCAGGCCCAGGGCCTCGCCCACGGTCCGCACCTCGTCCTTGAAGAGCATGCGCAGGGGCTCGATGAGGCGGAAGGTCATGTCCTGGGGCAGGCCGCCCACGTTGTGATGGGTCTTGATGGTGCGGGCGGTGCGGGTGTCGTCGTTGCTGGCCGACTCGATCACGTCCGGGTAGAGGGTACCCTGGGCAAGGAAAGCCGGGCTGTCGATGCCCCACTCCTGGGCCAGGCGGGCCGCCTCCGCCTCGAAGGTGCGGACGAAGCGGTTGCCGATGCGCTTGCGCTTCTCCTCCGGGTCCTGGATCCCGGCCAGGTCGGCCAGGAACTCCTCCTTGGCGTCCACCGCCTCCAGGCGCATGCCCATGTGCTCCCGAAAGGTGTCCACCACCTGCTCCGCCTCGCCCAGGCGCAGGAGTCCATGATCCACGAAGATGCAGGTGAGCCGGTCACCGATGGCCCGGTGCACCAGGGTGGCGGCCACCGCGCTGTCCACCCCGCCGCTCAGCCCGCAGATGACGTGCCCCTCAGGCCCCACGGTTTCCTGGATCTGGGTCACCGCCTCCTCGATGAAGTGGCCCGGCGTCCAGTCCCCGGCACAGCCACAGATGCCCCGGACGAAGTTCCCCAGGATGCGGCTGCCCAGGGGAGTGTGCACCACCTCGGGATGGAACTGGATGCCGTAGAGGCGTCGCTCCTCGTCCGCCACCGCCGCGTAGGGGGAGTTGTCGCTGCGGGCGATGACCTGGAAGCCCGGCGGCAGGGCCTCCACCCGGTCCCCGTGGCTCATCCAGACCTGCTGGCGCTGGGGCAGATCCGCGAAGAGGGGGCTGTGCCCCACCTGTTCCAGGGTGGCTCGACCGTACTCCCGCTCCCGGCTGGGGGCCACCCGACCGCCCAGATTGTGGGCCAGGAGCTGCAGCCCGTAGCAGATCCCCAGAACGGGCACGCCCTGCTCCAGGACGGCGCCGGGCAGGGTGGGGGCGTCGGGCTGGTAGACGCTGCTGGGGCCGCCGGAGAGGATGATCCCCTTGAGGTTGAGCTGGGGCAGGCGCTCCTGGGCCTGATCCCAGGGGATGAGCTCCGCGTAGACCTGGGCCTCCCGCACCCGGCGGCAGATGAGCTGGCTGTACTGGCTGCCGTAGTCGATGACGGCGATGGTCTCGTGTTGCATGGTCGGCTAGTTCTGGTCGAACTGGATCCAGACCAGTCCCTGGCCCTGGCCCAGCTGGAAGGAGAAATTCTGGCTGTCCCGCTCCCCGTTGCCATCCAGGACCCAGCCCACGTAGCTCCCCGCCACGCTGTTGCCCGGCAGCTCGGAGATGCCCAGCTTGTACTCGTAGTTGTAGGGGCCCAGGGGACCCTCGTTGCGGGCCAGGGCCGCGCTGCGCACCCGGTCCGAGATGGGCAGCCGCTGGCCGTCCTTCTCCAGGACCAGGAAGTAGCTGCCCTGGGGCTGGCCCCCGTCCACGCCGCTGTGGATGAAGAAGAGCTGGAGCTTGAGCTCCTGGCCGCCGTTGTCCCCGGCCGTGGGGCCGCCGGT
>WGCB01000784.1 GCA_015494005.1 Caldilineaceae bacterium | reverse complement strand
CCTGTCGGGGAGACCAGCGGAGGCGCTCGGGTCAACATCAACACGGCCAGCCTGGAGGAGCTGATCAGCCTGCCTGGCATCGGCTCGTCCAAGGCCGCGGCCATCATCGCCAACCGCCCCTACGACACGCCCCAGGACCTGGAACGCGTCCCCGGCATCGGCGCCAAGACCGTGGAGCGCCTCCTGGAGCTGATCACCGTCCGCTGATGACCCTCCTGCCTGTCCCCTTGGCTAGCCCCCCAATCCGTTTCCTCAATGCAAATGAAACGCAAACGGAAACCGGGTTGACAGCCTTTCCTTCGTTTGCTACCATGGGGTTGTAACGCAGTGCGTCATATTGGGGGTGCGGTGAAAACGGGAGCGCCCATGGATCACAGGAGGGAGCAAAATGGCGAGGAAAGCCACAGCAAAAAAAGCAGAGAAGGATGTGAAGAAGCAGGTGAAAGAGACCGCGGTGGAGGTGCGCAACGAGGCCATCGAGAAGAGCGCCAACCTCTACGCGCTGGCCCGCAAAGTGTTGCTGGCCGGTCTGGGCGCCGTGGCCTTGACCGCGGAAGAGGCCCAGGCCTTCGTGGACAAGCTGGTGGAGCGGGGTGAGATCGCCGAGTCCGAGGCCCAGAAGCTGCTGGACGAGTTCCGCAAGCGGGCCCAGGAGCGGCAGAAGGAGCTCAGCAAGCGGACCGAGGAGGTCACCGAACGCATCAGCAAGGTGACGGAGAAACCGGCCAAGGCGGCGACCGAGGTCCTGGAGGAGCGGGTCAGCGAGGTTCTGCAGGAGCTGAACGTGCCTACCAAGGAGGACATCGCCGCGCTGGCCAAGAAGATCAACCAGCTGAGCAAGAAGATCGACGCCTTGGCCAAGCAGAAGCAGGCCTGAGCCCAAGGAAAATCCACGAAGAATTTGCTTCCGGACTCGATGGCATCCGGGTAGGATCGGGGCCGAGTCCATGGGGCGGTGGTTGACGAAGGTCGGCCACCGCCTTTTTTGTTCCCTGGCTTTACCCGCCGGAGCCGTCCCCTTCTGGATCGTCCAGCAGCCAGATCTTCCCGGTGGAGCCGTCCACTCGGATGCGCTGGCCCGTTTTGATGCGCTGGGTCGCCCGGTCCACCCCCACCACCGCGGGGATGCCGTACTCCCGGGCCACCACTGCGCCGTGGGTCATCATGCCCCCCACCTCCATGACCAGCCCCGCTGCAGCCAGGAAGAGGGGCGTCCAGGCCGGATCCGTGCCTGGGCAGACCAGGATCTCCCCGGGTTTCAGCTTGGCCTGGTGGGGCTCGAAGACCACATGGGCGATCCCCTCCACCACCCCCGGCGAGACAGGGCTGCCCACCAGCACCCGGGCCGACTCCTCCCCGGCTTCGGCCACCATGCCCTGATAGAAGGCCTCCCCGTCGCTGAGCAGGATGCGGGGAATCTGGCGCCGCCGCTCCTCCCGCCGGACGGACTCCCGGCGCTGCGCCACCAGCTCCTGCCAGTGGCCCGGCGCGCCCATCCCCAGGACGTGCAGCTCCGGCAGGGTCAAGAAGAAGAGGTCGTCCCTCCGGGCCAGCACCCCGGCTCGGACCAGTTCCTCGCCACTTTCCTGGAGGTTGCGGCGGCTGATCCCCATGAGGTTGATGATGGTGAACTTGGGGCTCTCCCGCAGGCCAGCCAGGGTCCGGACCCGCCGGGTGGCCCAGGCCACGAACCAGGCCTTCAGCCTGCCCAGGGGACGTCGCCGGGCCGCGGCCACCAGCTTCTCCTGGGCTGCTCGGGCCTCCGCTTCCCCTCGCCGGAAGACCACCGGGGGCGCCATGGCCTCGTTCTGGATGCTCAGGTAGCTGCGCAGGGTCTGGATCACGGGCAGGGGATCCTCCCACCAGCGGGGTCGGCCGATGTCGATCTCCCCCACGCCCCGCATGCCGTAGCGCTCCAGGAAGCGATCCAGCGCGGTTTGGGCCGCCCCAGGCAGCTTCTTCGCCACCGCCTCTGCCGCCAGCTCCTCCGGGGAGCGCGCCAGGAAGTGGGCCAGGGCCTGGCGGTCCTGGCGGATGGTCCGGGCGGCCTCCCAGAGGGCCAGGTCCATCTCCGTAGTGACGTTGTGGGGCAGCCCTCGGGTCAGGGTGAGGACGGTGTGGGGGCCGACCTCCGGGTCGGCTTTGGCCAGATCCTGGGCCAGCCGGTGCAGCGCCAGCAGAGGCAGGTAGCCGGCCAGCACCGGGGCCAGGAAGGCCGGGACCACGATGGGAAAGGCGATCTGGCCCAGGTATTCGTGCAAGGCCACCCGCTGAGCCAGGGTGGTGGCCTGGTTGCTGCGCTCCCGGAACTCTCGGATGACCGCCGCGCCAAAGGTTTGCGCCTGGATCTGGGCCCGCTCCGGGTGCAGCAGAGCCCAGGCCACTTCTCGGAGCCGGGGCAGGAGGAAAGCGAGGATCCGCTCCAGGACTTCCCCACTGGGCAGGGCGCGGGTGGGCGCCAGCCGAGGGTCCTGGAGGAGCTGAGCCAGGATCTGGCTGCTGCCCGGCTCCACCCCCGCCAGGGCCCGGGCCACCAGCCGGCGTCCCAGGCCGTTGCGCAGAGGCGGTGTGATGTCTGCCCAGAGGCGCTCCCCGGCAGAGACGAGCACCGACTGGGTGCTGGGAGTGAAGTGGTAGCCGAACAGGGATGCCCCGGCCGCGAAGAAGGCCTTGATGGTCTCCTGGCCCAGGGGGGTGAAGGGGGCGAGGACGCCCTGCACCGCGCCGAAGGAGAAGAAAACCCGCAAGGGTTCCGGTTCCACGCCTGGAGGCAGAGGGTAGAGGGAGGTGATGGGCCGGGACTGGAGCAGGAAGAAGCGCCCATCCACCCAGGCCCACTCCACGTCCTGGGGCGAGCCGAAGAGGGCCTCCACCCGATTGCCCAGGGCCACCAGCTCCCGGATGGCCTGGTCGGGCAGGGCCTGGCGATCCTGGGCCGCCACCTCCTCGGTGACCGTGTCGCCCCCTGGCGCGCTGCGGATGACCAGGGACTTGGCCCCCAGCTTCCTCTCCAGGGTCTGGCCGTCCCGTTTCCGCACCACGTAGTGATCCGGCTCCACCAGCCCGGCCACCAGGGCTTCTCCCAGGCCGAAGGTGGCGTCGATGACCGCCTCGGTGCGCCGGCCGTTCAGGGGATTGGCGGTGAAGAGCACGCCAGACACCTGGCTCTGGACCATCTCCTGCACCACCACGGCCAGGCTCACGTCCGCCTGATCCAGCTGGTTGCGGGCCCGGTAGCCCATGGCCCGGGCCGTCCACAGGCTGCTCCAGCAGCGGATCACCGCCTGGACCAGGGCCTCCTCCCCCACCACGTTCAGGTAGGTGTCCTGCTGGCCAGCGAAGGAGAGGTCCGGCAGGTCCTCTGCAGTGGCGGAGGAGCGCACAGCCACCGGGGGGCGTCCCATGGCCCGGTAGCGCTCCAGGAGGGCCTGGCGGATGGGCTCGGGCATGGCCCCGTCCAGGAAGCGGCGGCGGATGGCCTGGGAGGCCGCCTCCAGAGCCTGGGGATCTTCCGGATCCGCGCCCTGCACCTGCTCCTGGATCCAGTCGACCAGCCCGTTGACCTGAACGAACGCACGGTAGGCCCGGGTGGTCACGATGAAGCCGTTGGGCACCGGGAAACCGGCCCGGACCAGGCGAGCCAGGTTGGCTCCTTTGCCCCCAGCCGTGGCCAGATCGGCCTGGGGCGAGTCCAGGGGCAGGACGAGGTCCGCTTCCGGGCGAATCTGGGTGGCCGGGCGGGCAGCAGGATGGGTCACGGATGGTTCCTTTGGGCAGGTTCGGCGGTATCGTCCGGTGGGGTCAGGGCGCCGTGCAGGAAGATCTGGATGAAGTCCTCCAGATTCCCCAGGTTGTCCGACGCCCCCGCCTCCTGGAGCAACTGTTCGGTGATCTGGTAGGCGAAGAGGTTGGCCAGAAACGCCCGCAGGAAGGCCATGGGGGAGAGATCCGCCCGCAGGCCGGGGAGGGATTCCAGACGCTGCCCCAGCTGAGCCATCTGGGGCAGGAAGGCGGCCAGCAGCTCGGACAGGTGCCGTCCTTGGCACTCGATGAGCTCGATGAAGAGCAGGTTGAACAGGCCCGGCCGCTCCTGGAAGTGGGCCTGGAAGCGGGTGGCCGCGTCCCGGAGCAGGCTCTCCACGTCTTCCCCCTGGGCCTGGAGCAGCTCGGGGAGGATGACGCTGATGGGATGGTGGGCCAGGATCACGGCCTTGAAGATCTCCTCCTTGCCCGCGAAGTGGTTGTAGATGCCCCCCACGGTGATGCCGGCGGCCTCCGCGATGCTGCGCATGGAGGTGCCGTGGTAGCCTCGGCTGACGAACTGCTGGTAGGCGGCCTCCAGGAGCAGAGCCCGGGTCTGCTGGCCTCGAGGGGAGGGGGCGATTG
>WGCB01000783.1 GCA_015494005.1 Caldilineaceae bacterium | reverse complement strand
CGGGAGAGCGATGGCCTCTGGGCCCGCTACTGGTACGCGGCCGTGGAGGCCTCCACCGGCTTCGCCCCCTACCGCCCCAAGCCGGACCAGGTCCCGCTCCGGCTCCAGCCTGTCCTGGAGGCGGCGGAGGAGATCTACCAGGAGCTGCACCGATATCGGCTCGGGGTGTGACGGGCAGCGCGCCAAGCGCACACCAGTGAGATTGCCGTCCCGATCCCCCGCGTGTCCACCTTCCCCCTCCAACTTCCACCTTCCAACTCCCAACTCCCCAACATCCGGAGGCATCCCATGCTCCAACCCTACGACGAACGCAACAAGGACATCCTGGTGAACATCAACGGCCAGCTCGTCCATCGGGACCAGGCCGGGATCAGCCCCTTCGACTCCGCGGTGCAGAACGGGGACGCGGTCTGGGAAGGGCTGCGCCTCTACAACGGCCGCATCTTCAAGCTCATGGAGCACTTGGACCGGTTGCGGGCCTCGGCTCTGGCCCTGGCCTATCCTCCCATCCCCAGCCACCAGGAGATCATCCAGGAACTGCGCCGCACCCTCCAGGCCAACGGCATGACCGACGGGGTCCACATCCGGTTGACCGTGAGCCGGGGGGTGAAATACACCAGCGGCATGGATCCCCGGGTCAACCTGGGCCGCCCCACCCTGATCATCCTGGCCGAGCACAAGCCCCCCGTCTACGATCGGGCCGGCATCCGCCTCGTCACCTCGGGCATCCGCCGCATCCCGCCGGACTGCCTGGACCAAAACATCCACTCCTGCAACATGCTCAACTCCATTCTGGCCAAGATCCAGGCCAATGTGGCCGGGGTGGACGACGCCCTCATGCTGGACATCCACGGCTTCGTGGCCGAGACCAACGCCACCCACCTCTTCGTGGTGCAGGACGGCCTGGTCATGACCTCCCACACGGACGCCTGTCCCGAGGGCATCACCCGGGCCACGGTCCTGGAGCTATGCCAAGCGCACGGCATCCCCCATTGGGTGGGCAATATCTCGCTGTCCCAGGTCTATCGGGCGGACGAGGTCTTCTGCACCGGGACCATGGGCGAGCTGGTCCCGGTGGTGGAGGTGGATGGGCGAGTCATCGGGGAGGGGAAGGGCGGTCCTGTGACCGCGCGGCTGAGTCAGCTCTACCAGGAGCTCACTCGCACGGAGGGGGTCCAGGTGGTGTAGTGACAACATTCACAGAAATGCTCGAGAATTTCCAATAACTAGGCAATTACATCTGTATACCCCGGAACACGCGTGGTTCAAGCAACCAACGTTCGACACGCGTTGAGCAACAGTCGGCTTAGCCATATCAACAATGGCACATCAGAAATCAGGTCAACAGCAAGGAGAAGTGCTACTACCATAATCACCCAGCCGAGGAACCATGTCAGAAGTCCTGTTATCCCCTGCTTGACGCTGGCCATCGGGGATGGTTTTGCTTCGAGGGGTGCAAGTAAGAGTTGTCAGTGATACGGCTATCAGAGCACGAATGCTGGAGAGCCTCTCCCTGAGCACTGAGATTCCCTGACAACTTATAATTGCACCCTGCTTCGAGAGTCGGCTTGATCGGAGCCCAAGCATTGTTCCAGTTTTTCTTTCCACTCAAGGCAGTCCTTCGTGCCCAAGCCGCTACTCCGACGCAAAGGAGAACCCAAACCCAGACGAATTCGAAAGTAAGCGTGTCGTGCAAACCCATACGTACCTCCAGTTTGCGTGTTAGAACATTTGTTCTGTATAATACATGAAGTGACTTTCAGAACGTATGCAGACAGGGAGGTTCACAGAATGTCCGTCATGGATTTCCTCGATGACTTTGTTCTCGGTCCACTCAACTATTTCGATCGACTGGAATGGCTGTTACGGGGCGCGGCCTATGGCGATTTTGGAGTAAAGTTTGCCATACCAAGGGCTGATAAAGACGGAGAGTACACTCTTGTGGAAGTTGAGCAACTACTGGGCAAATATGGCATTGCGGTGTACGGTCGAACACACGATTCCTGCAATATGTACTTCCATGTCAAAAAGCGCCAAGCTCGGTGGGCGGAGTACATTTTGCTTCATGCTGGGGTTGAACTGCGCAATCCCACCTTCGATCGTCGCAATCCAGGCTACGTAGCTCAACACGAACCAGGCTGGATGCCCACGGCATGGGCAGACCAAAGTAACGAACAAAAGACGGTGCCGGGGGAGGAACAAGAGGACGCGGATGAGGTTCAGCCCTGGTGGCAAAGCTGGCTGCAGATCTTCGACTGATTTACTCCCTCTTCCTACCAACGCACTAACCAGGGTTACAATTCGTTCAGCACAACATTGCCAAGCCATCTGTCATCTAGTATACGAGCCCGCATATCGCTTTTCAAGAGGATCGCCTATCTCTCGACTGTCAACCTGCTGTCATCCTGTGCTGTGGCGGTGGCACCTGGCGCGTTCCACAGAGCGCGGACAAGCCGTTGGGTACCACTCTTTTGTTGGGAGCCCAACGGCTTGTTGACCTAGTTTTATGGCAGTTGTGCCTGGTTCTATCCTACGCCCAAGACCTGTTTGAAGCGACGCAGGTGCTGAAGGTGATCCCGCTCGTGCCAGAGGGCCCGGCGCAGCATCTTGCGCGGGGACCAGATCTCACTGTCCACGAAGACCACCTGGGCCAGGCCCACCAGCTGGGGCAACACGGCCAGCAGCCGCTCCCGGGAGAGGGGAAGCCAGCGCTGCCAGGATGTCCCCGGCCCAGGATGCGCTGGCGCCAGCCCCAGCCGGTCCAGGTACCACCACACTCCGACCGGCCCACATGCACCAGGATATCCTGGATGGCCCAGCCGTCCTCCACTTCCTGGATCAGCGCCTCCGCTGATAGCTCCGCCACTTCATCCAGGAGATCCGCCCGGCTCCAGATGAGAAGCCAACGGATGGTCTCCATCTCCTCCAGGGTGAGGGGCGGCGCGTCCCCGGCGAAGAAGGCGCTCACGTCGTAATCCGGCCGCTCCGGCCCCTGCCACTCCCGGAACATCTCCTCCACCTTCAGCTGGAAGGGCCCATCGGGCAAGGGCGACTCGTCCCCGTGGGCCCGACGCCAGGCCACGTACTCCTGGATGGCAGCCGGGGCCGCGGCCAGGGCTTCCTCCCGGTCGTCCCGGGTGACGAAACAGCCGGGCAGGTCGATGGCGTGAGCAATCCAGCGCCCCTCCATCTCCTCCAAACAGATGCGAATGTCCATGGTTTCCCCTTTCGGATAGCCTCCTGGCCGATCTTGAGCGTCCCCCATTGGGGGTGCAGTATAGCCAACTGGCCACGAGAAGACAACCGGTGGACCTGGCTTGACTTTCCGGCCATTTGAAGGACAATGGGGCCACCATGTTCGACAAAATTCTCATCGCCAATCGAGGAGAGATCGCCGTCCGCATCATCCGGGCCTGCCAGGAGCTGGGCGTATCCACCGTGGCCGTCTACTCCCAGGCGGACCGAGAGGCCCTGCACACCTTTCTGGCGGACCAGGCCGTGGAGATCGGTCCCCCGCCCCCGGGCGAATCCTACCTGAACATCCCCCGCATCCTGGACGCGGCCCGGCGCACCGGCAGCCAGGCCATCCACCCGGGCTATGGCTTCCTGTCGGAAAACCCGGACTTCGCCCAAGCCGTCCAGGAGGCCGGACTGGTCTTCATCGGGCCGGACCCGGAGGCCATGCGCGTCATGGGCAGCAAGACCAGTGCCCGGGCCGCCATGCAG
>WGCB01000782.1 GCA_015494005.1 Caldilineaceae bacterium | reverse complement strand
CCCCGGAGCTGGCCCAGGATGTAGGCCAGGAGCCCGCCACTGATGGCCGCTCTCAGGGCCAGGGTGGCCCAGTGAGCTGGCCAGTCGATCAGCTCCTGGGGAGGCCGGCCCAGGAGCACCTCCGTGGCCTGGCTCACCAGATCGCCCAGGCTGACGGCGCCGTAGCCCAGGGCAAAGCCGGCCATCACGTAGAGGAAGAACTTGCGGATGCCGGAGCGGGCCTCCAGGGGGTCCTGGCGACGGCGCAGGATGGCCATCCAGTGGATGAGGAAAATGGGCGCGGCCACCAGGAGCTGGCTGCCGTTTCGGGCCGCCATGTCGCGGATGAAACCCGCCGTCCCCAGGGCCGGCTTCGTGCCCAGCCAGACCAGGACCAGCATCTCCAGCAGGCCGAACAGGGCGTTCAGCCCCACCACCAGGCTGATGGTGGCGATCAGGTAGAAGTACAGACGCCGGATCAGGGCCAGCCAATCCGGGCCCTGTCCTTCCCGGGCCGTGGGGACGGCTGGCACACCCTCGTTTCGGGACACGTTGGCCATGGTTGCCCTCCCCCTCAGTAGAAGAACTCAGGCGTGTCGATCTTCCATTCCCCGTCTTCCCGGACCACCTTGATCACCCGTTCGCTACTCCAGATGGAGCTGGGCTCGAACAGCCCACCGGGGTTGAAGTAGTCGATGGCGATGGTGACCAGGGCTTCGTCCTCGCTGACGTACTCCACCCGCACGATGCGCAGTCGACGGTCCTGCTGGTTCCGGGGATAGTAGAAGCCCTCCTCGCCCGGGAAGGGGGGCCGGTTCTCTTCGCTCAGCACCCGGCTGCTGTAGTACTGGCGAGCTCGGGCCAGATCTCCCCGCTGGAAGGCCACGAAGGCATTCTGGATCGCCGCCTCTGGGCTGTTCTCGTCCACATAGGTGGGCTCTCCCCAGCCGGCGCTCTGGGTCAGGTTGACGGTGACCACCGCGCCGGCCAGGACCAGCACCACCAGCAGGATGACGATCAGGGTGAATCGGTCCATCTTGAACATGGCTGCCTCCCTGTTTGCTCCGTGGATCTACTCGCCCGGTGTGTACACCTCCAGGACGAAGGTGGCGCGGGACAGGCCGTTCTCCAGCTTCACCAGGGGATAGGGCGGCGCCTGTCCGATCCAGAGCCGGGTGGTGCTGTTCGGGTACTTCAGCTCCACTAGCCAGGCGTCAAAGGAACCGGCCGGGACCGTCACCTGCTCCGGCTTCTTGACCTGGACCGCCACCGGTTCCAGAGCACCGGCCACAGGCAGGAAGCTGTTGAGCTGGGTCGCGTAGCCGGGCTCCAGGGGCAGGGTGCGGACGATCATGGGCAGGGTGCGCTCGTCCCGGATGTCGCTGGGCACATTCACCTGCTCGTAGGTGGTCACCTGCTGGCGGTTGGTCAGGGTGAGCTGCACCGTGGAGCCCTGGAACTCCGCTTCCACGGCTTCGCTCCCCTCGTCCTGGATGGTGCGGTGCATCTGGCTGCGGACAGGCCGGTAGCCGGGCATGGAGAGCTCCACCTGCACCGTTTCGAAGACCCCGGCCGCGGAGAGCTCCCGCCCGAAGGTCCAGCCCTGGGGGCCCACCGCCTCTCCCCCGGCCTGCATGCGGAAGTAGGCCGTGCCCACTGTCTGACCGTCCTTGTCCAGCACGGCGAACTGGTGGATCTCCCCATCCTGCCAGACCGGCTCTCCCAGGCGCAGGGCCTGGGGCTTTGGCGCGCAGCCAGCCAGGAGGAAGAGGGAGATCAGGATGACCGGGAGAGAAAGGCGTTTGCGCATGGCAATCGAAAGCTCATCAACAATCAGGGATCATCAAAGGTTGAATTGGTCGGGATGGAAAAGATTCAAGATCAGAGACGGAAGGTCGGGAACCGACTATCTCACGTTGATCGGCAGATCTCGCTGGGGTGCAAGAGCGGGGACAGGGAGACCGGTTCCAATCCCAATCTCCCCTGCCCCGTGTCTCTCTGTCTGCTCCTCAGCGCTTCTCCTGCAGCCACTTGACCGCAGCGCTGGCCAGGGCCGCGGCGCCGATGGGCAGGGCGTCCTCGTCCAGGCGGAACTGGGGCGTGTGCACGTTGTAGTACTCCTCCCAGCCCGGGTTGTGGACGCCCAGGAAAAGGAAGCTCCCCGGCGCGGCCTGGGCCATGTAGCTGAAGTCCTCGGCCCCGGTGATGGGCTCGGCCACCTGGACGTTCTCCTCCCCCAGGATCTCCCGGGTGGCCTCCATCATCACCTGGGTGGCCGTCTCGTCCAGCACCGTGGGCGGGTAGCCCTCGAAGATCTCCAGCTCGAACTGGCCGCCGAAGGCCTCCACCACCCGGCAGGCTCGGCGCAGATCCTCCTGGAGCTGCTTTCGCACCTCCGGCGTGAAGGAGCGCAGGGTCCCGCGCATGGTCACCGTCTCCGGGATCACGTTGTTCACCGTGCCGCCCTGGATCTGCCCGATGGTGATCACCCCCACCTGCAGCGGGTCCAGGCGGCGGCCAATGATGCCGTGGATGGCCTGGATGGCCTGGCCGGCCAACCAGATGGGATCCAGGGCAGCCTGGGGACGAGCTGCGTGGCCGCCCTTGCCCCGGATGACCAGCTGGAATTTGTCCGCGGCGGCCAGCAGGGGGCCAGAGCGGGTGCGCACCACCCCCACGTCCGAAACCGGGTCCACGTGCAGGCCGAAGACCGCGTCCAGCCCTTCCAGCGCGCCCTCCTCCACCATGCGCATGCCACCGGACTTGCCCTCCTCGTCCTGGGCCTCCTCGCTGGGCTGGAAGAGGAGGCGGACCGTGCCTGGCAGCCGCCCCTGATCCGCCAGGCGCTTGAGGATGGTGGCCGCGCCCAGGAGCATGGCCGTGTGGGCATCGTGGCCGCAGGCGTGCATGATGCCCGGCCGGGTGCTGTCGAACTCCGTGCCGTTCACCTCCTGGATGGGCAGCGCGTCCATGTCCGCGCGCAGGCCCACCACTGGCCCGTCCCCGCCCCGAATGTGGCCCACCACGCCGGTTTTGGCGACCTCTGTCTCCGTCTCGATGCCCAGATTAGCCAGGGTCTTGTTGACCAGCCCGGAGGTGCGATGCTCCGTGAAGCTCAGCTCCGGGTAGCGGTGAATGGTTCGGCGCCAGGTGCGGATCTGCTCGTGCAACTGCTTGGCTGTCTCGTAGATCTCCTGTGCGGTGACGGGTTGTGACATTTCAGGCTCCCCTATCGAGTGACGAAAATGGTGTGTTGAACGGGGTGTTGGCGTTGGAAGGCAACATCCGGCAGAGCCCCGTGGTCCGCCCATTCCCAACTCCAAACTACCCACTGCCTCCCTACATTATACCCCAAAACCACGATAAAAGGCGGACCAACGCCGGATGGGATCCGGGCTGGTCCGCCTTGGGTGACGGTAGAGATGGGAGGCGCCCCAGGTGGGCCTCAGCGGCTGACTGCTGGCAGGTAGATGCTGTAGATGCCCTCAACGGCCATGCGGGTCTCGGTCCAGGCCTGGCTGTAGCTCTTCCCGGCCAGGCTGCTCCAGTCCAGGAGCTCCTTCTCCTGGGCCAGATCCTGGGCCAGCTGAGTGTTGCCCCGGGTCTGTGCCGCGACCAGGAGGGCATCCACGAAGTCCAGGGCGTCCTGGATCAAGGCCGCGCTGACCGTATCCTGGTTCGGATCCCCGTCCAGGAGCTTCTGGAGCCCTGGCGTGGCCTCCCGCAGGATCTGGGCCGCCTGCTCCCGCAGGGCCGCAT
>WGCB01000781.1 GCA_015494005.1 Caldilineaceae bacterium | reverse complement strand
GTAGCGCAGGCTGTTTTCCACCACGCTGGGCAGGTCCTCCAGAAGCAGCTCCGCGGCCTGGCGGCCCAGGATGCGCCGTCCACTGGCCGGCAGCCCCACGGTGAAGCGGCCCTCCACCCCGCCGTCCGGGTGGATGAGCACCGCGGTCTGGGGCAGCACCTCCTGGCCCGGGGCCTCCATGCGGATCTCCCCGCTGTGGCCCGTGCCCCGCCGGTGGCTGCACTGCCGGGCCTGTCGGTCGAAAGAGCGGGCCAGGTAGGCGGCCAGCCCCCAGGCTCGGCTGGGGTTGCTGAAGTGCTCCGGCGGGAACTGGGCCACCTGGGGCGGCACCAGGACCCGGGCTCGGGTGGGCGCGGCGAAGGGGTCCCCCTGGACGTGGTCGATGAAGAGGGTGAAGTCCGGGAAGCGCCAGCGCCCCTGGATCTCCTTGTAGGCCTTGTAGCCCCGGCCATCGATCCGGTGCAGGATGGCGCGCAGGGCGGCAACGTCTTGGGTCATGGTGGTTCCTTCGTGCTTGGCTCGTTGATGGCTGTCTGGACGGCTAGCCCTCGTCCCCGCCCAGGGTTCGGGACATGCCCATGCGGGCCAGCTCCCGGTCCAGGCGGACGTGGAAGACCTCCATGCGCCAGATGGGCATGGTCAGGTTCAGGTCCCGGATGCGGCGGTTCAGCTCCTTCAGGACGATCTCCCAGCGCTGGAGGTGCGCGTCCCAGATCTCCTGGAGGGCGGCCTGGCGTTCCGGATCCTGCGCGGCGGCGAAGGCCTCCTGGAGCCAGGTCCACTCCTTGCGCACCTCCTCCCGCCAGGCCTGGATCTCGGCCAGCAGGGCATTGCGGTCCGCCATCCAGGCCGGGGTCAGGTCATTGTCCTGGAGGAGCTTGTGGGCCATCTCCTGGTCCGCGGGCTGGAAGGGGTTGCGGCTCAGGTCCTGGGGCTTGCCCTTGCCCGGCAGGTTCTCGAACTCGCCCCGCTGCATGGCCTCGCCGATGCGGTCGTCCACCAGCTCTCGCCACTCGTCCAGGCTCTTGTGGCGCCGCTCCTTCGGAGATTCCTCCTCCGGCTTGTAGACCGGCTTGCGGGGGATCTTCTTGCGCCGTTTGGATCGCTTGGGGTCGTCAGGGTTCCCCATGGTGGCATCTCCAGAGGTCCACGCGCCCCGGGATCCCAGGGCGGAGTGCTTCACGGATCTATAGAGTACCACAAGGTGGGGCGGGTCTGGGAAATGGGGAGGGGTGTTGCACGCCACCCCAAACAACTTGAAAAAGCGCCAAACTGTGCTACCCTAGGGACCGTCCACAGGTGACCGGGAAACCCATTCACTCCTGTCAGGAGAGGAGCATGTCACGCATCGTCTGGATCTTCTGGAACGCCCGAGAGCGGCGCCTGCGAGCCCTCTGGCGTCTCCTCCTGCAGCTGATCATCCTGCTCTTCATCTTCGCCATCCTGGAGCTGGTCATCTTCGTGCCCCTGGAGCGCTTCATCCTGCCGCCGGACCCGGCACTGAAGCGTTTCTGGCGGGTGAGCGCCGGCGTGGTCGTCTTCGATGGCGGCCTCATCGCCTCCGTGCTCATCGCCGCCCGCTTCCTGGACCGGCGCCCCCTCCAGGACCTGGGCTTCCACCTGGACCGGGAGTGGTGGCTGGATCTGGGCTTCGGCCTGGCCCTGGGCGCGCTGCTCATGGCCCTCATCTTCGCGGTGGAGCTGGCCGCGGGCTGGGTCGTGGTGGTGGACGTCTTCCAGGGAGATGTGGGCATGCCCTTCCCAGTGGTCATCTGGGCGCCTCTGCTGGCCTTCGTCTTCGTGGGCATCGGGGAGGAGATCTTCTCGCGGGGCTATCACCTGGGCAACCTGGCCGAAGGGCTGAACCTGCCTTTCCTGGGCCCCCGCTGGGCCCTGATCCTGGCCTGGCTCCTCTCCTCCAGCTTCTTCGGCCTGCTCCACCTGCAGAACCCCAATGCCTCCTGGATCAGCACCGGCTACCTGGTCCTGGCCGGGCTCTTCCTGGGCCTGGGCCGGGTGCTCACCGGGGAGCTGGCCATCCCCATTGGCCTGCACATCACCTGGAACTTCTTCCAGGGCAACGTCTTCGGCTTCCCGGTCAGCGGCACCCACTTCACCCAGGCCTCGGTCCTGGTGATCCAGCAGGCCGGGCCCGTCCTCTGGACCGGGGGCGATTTCGGGCCGGAGGCTGGCCTGGTGGGCATCGGGGCCATCCTCCTGGGCAGCCTGCTCACCCTGGCCTGGGTGCGTCGTCGCCGAGGCTGGGTGGCCCTGGACCTTTCGCTAGCCGAGTACCCTTCACCCCAACAGGAACGGATCCCATCATGAGCCACAAACTCTGGGGCGGGCGCTTCTCCGGGGAGACGGATCCCCGGATGGAAGCCTTTAACGCCTCCATCCACTTCGACCAACGCCTCTGGCGGGCGGACATCCAGGCCAGCCAGGCCTACGCCAAAGCCCTGGCCCGGGCCGGCATCCTCACCCCGGAGGAGGCGGAGACCCTGGTGACCGGTCTGGAGCAGGTGGCCCAGGAGTGGGCCCAGGGCCGCTTCGTCCTCCAGCCCGGGGACGAGGACATCCACACGGCCAACGAGCGCCGCCTGACCGAGCTCGTCGGCCCGGTGGCGGGCAAGCTCCACACGGGCCGTAGCCGCAACGACCAGGTGGCCACGGACCTGCGCCTCTGGCTGCGGGAGGAGATCCGCACCCTGCGGCAGGAGCTGCGGGGGCTGATCCGCACCGGGGTGGAGCGGGCCCGGGAGGAGATCGACCTGCTCATGCCCGGCTACACCCACCTGCAGCCGGCCCAGCCCATTCGCTGGAGCCACTGGCTCCTGAGCCATGTCTGGCCCTGGCAGCGGGACGCCCAGCGCCTGGATCAGCTGGCCGAGCGGGTCAACGTGCTGCCCCTGGGCAGCGGGGCCCTGGCCGGGAATCCCTTCCCCATCGACCGCCGCTTCCTGGCCCAGGAGCTGGGCTTCCAGGACGTCACCCCCAACAGCATGGACGGGGTCAGCGACCGGGATTTCGTGGCCGAGTTCCTCTTCTGGGCCAGCCTCACCATGGTCCACCTGAGCCGCCTGGCCGAGGACCTGATCCTCTACAGCACCCAGGAGTTCGGTTTCGTCGTCCTGGCCGACGCCTACAGCACGGGCAGCAGCCTTATGCCCCAGAAGAAGAACCCCGACTCCATGGAGCTGCTCCGAGGCAAGTCCGGCCGCACCCTGGGCCACCTGACCGGCCTCCTGGCCACCCTCAAGGGGCTGCCCAGCACCTACAACAAGGACCTCCAGGAGGATAAAGAGCCCCTCTTCGACGCGGTGGACACCCTGGCCAGAGCGCTGCCCATCGCCGCCGGGGTCCTGGCCACCCTGGCCGTACTCCCCCAGGGTTTGGCCATGGCCTTGACGCCGGAGATGCTGGCCACGGACCTGGCCGACTACCTGGTGCGCAAGGGCGTTCCCTTCCGGGAGGCCCATCACATCGCCGGGAAGGCAGTGCGCATGGCCGAGGAGCGGGGCATTTCCCTCCCGGAGCTCAGCCTGGCGGATCTGCGGCAGCTGCATCCGGCCTTCGACCACGATGTGGACCTGGTCTGGGACTTCGAGGCCAGCGTGGAGCAACGGGACGTGGAGGGGGGCACCAGTCGCCGGGCCGTCCTGGCCCAGATCCAGGCCCTGGAGCGCTGGCTGGAGGAGTCCTAGCCCGTCGGGAGGCCTGACGCAGGGTCGGCTCTCCTCGGGTGAGGATACTTCTCGTGCATTGCCCGGGCGGTAGGACAGCACAATAGCGTGATGGGAAGCGGCTCACAGACGGAGTGGTGACCCCAGGTCTGAGAAATTGGCGAAAAAAGGGTTCATGGACACAATACTCCTGGCTCTGACCCCAAGGAGGTGCATCCATGAACCCACAGACTGTATTTTGCCCCAACATCGATTGTCCTGCAAGAGGGCAACGGGACCAAGGGAATATCGAAGTCCATAGTCAGGTTGAAAAGCGCTACCGGTGTCGTGTTTGCGGTAAGACCTTCAGCGCCACCAAAGGGAGTCTGTTCTACCGGCTGAAGACGGAGAGCGTCACGGTGATGCTGGTGCTCACCCTGCTGGCCTACGGGTGTCCACCCGTGGCTATCGTCAAGGCCTTTGGTTTCGACGAGCGCACCATCAGGAAGTGGTGGCGTCGCGCCGGAGAGCACTGTGAAGCTCTCCATGAGCACATGGTGGGACAGAGCCAGCTGGACTTGGTGCATGTGCAGGCGGATGAGATCAAGGTCAAGACCCAGGGCAGCTCGGTCTGGATGGCCTTGGCGATGATGGTGTCCACCCGACTTTGGCTGGGGGGCGTGGTGAGCGAGCAGCGGGACAAGCACCTGATCCGGCAACTGGCCCAGAAGGTCCGTCAAGTGGCCCTGTGTCGCCCCTTGCTCTTGGCGGTGGACGGCTTGTCCAGCTATGTGGATGCCTTCCGCCGAGCCTTTCGTTCTCCTCTTCCCCGCCGAGGAAGGGCAGGACGGCCACGTCTCATCGCCTGGCAGCACATCGCCATTGTTCAGGTGATCAAGCGCCGTTCCCCTCGTGGACTGACCATCGAACGACGCATCGTCCAGGCAGGAAAAGAGTTGGTGGAAGGGCTGCTGGCCCAGAGCCAGGGCGGCGTGTGCATCAACACGGCCTACATCGAGCGCTTGAATGCCACCTTCCGCCAGAGAGTCTCGGCCTTGGGCCGTCGCACCCGGCATCTGGCTCGCCAGACGGAGACCCTGACGGCTGGAATGTATATCGCCGGTTGTGTCTACAACCTGTGTGCGCACCACAAGAGCCTCCGCATCCGCCTGTGGGTGGGCAGCCGGGGCTTTCGTTGGGTGCAACGCACACCTGCCATGGCCGCCGGTCTCACGGACCACCAATGGCGCATGGATGAGCTTTGGTCCTATCGGGTTCCTCCACCTCCATGGACGCCGCCTAAACGCCGGGACAGACCTTCCAAGGCCCTCCGTCGCACCATCGAAATGTGGTGTACATGACACCACGCTATTGTGCAGGGCTACCCGGCCCCAGGATGACCACATTATGCGCCCGTTCCACGAAGGCCAGGCCGGCCAACTCCCGCACCTGACGTCGGTCCAGACTGGGCTGGAAGTCGAAGTCGAACTGGTCCAGGGTCTTGACCCAGGGGAAGCGGGCCTGGCGCAGACGGGTCTCCACCCCCTTGCGATAGCGCCCCTGCCATTCCACCTGCAGGGCCTGGGTCAGGAAGCTTTTGTAGTCCAACTCCCGCTGGGCCGCCTGCTCGCACACGGCGTCCAGTTGCAGCTCGAGATGCTCCATCTTCAGTTTGTCCAGCAGGTAGCTCAGCTCCATGTCAGCACCTCCTCATAGACAGCCAGGGGGCGTGCTTCCACCTGCATCACCTGCGCCCACAGTGCGGCGTGATGCTCGGGCACAGTGGCCCATCCTTCCTGAATAGGTTGCAGGCGGTGATGTGCGACCAGCCGATCCTGGTGAAACACCCGCAGTTCATCGTCCAAACCAATGCGAATCGCCACGGTTTGACCCGTTAGTTCGGCGGGCACGCTGTAACGATTTCCCCGCACGTCGATATAGGCGTCCCAGGCCACCTTGCGAAACTCAAGGTAGGACGTGTCGTAGCGGGTCGGCGGCAGCGGCTTGAGGTGAGGCGCCTCCCGCTGGAAGCGCACCGCCACCACCTCTTTCACCGTGCTTTGCACCCGTTGGTCCGCTTCTTCCCGCAACCAGCGCTCCGCCGTTTGGTTGAGATGCGTCCAGCTCTCAAAAGCGCGGTAGCGTACGAAGAAGTGCTCCTTGATATAGCGCACCATACGCTCGTCCTTGCCCTTGGTCTGCGCCCGATAAGGC
>WGCB01000780.1 GCA_015494005.1 Caldilineaceae bacterium | reverse complement strand
GTCCTGGAAGGGACGGATGCCATCGCGGCTGTGCGCAACAGCATGGGCGCCACCCGGCCGGCCGAGGCCGCGCCGGGCACCATCCGGGGGGACTTCGGCCTGGAGATCGGCCGCAACCTGGTCCACGGCAGCGATGGGCCTGAGACCGCAGCCACGGAGATCGCCCTCTGGTTCGGCGAGGACCTGGTCAGCTGGCAGCGCAGCACAGACCCCTGGATCTTCGAGTAGCCGGCCTGGATCCGCCCCGGATCACAGACCCCAGACGCGCAAAAACGGCTCCCGTCCGCGGACGGGAGCCGTTTCGCGTGCTGTGCTGAGCAGAAACTGAGCTGGCCAGTCGGATGTCTTGCTAAACTGCGGTCAATTTGAAAACGGAAGTTTTCCCGGCTCTTGCCGGATGCGCCATCCGGCGGGTCACGGACCCGCCTAGCGCCTCCAAAACTGCCGGTTGACTTGGGTTTAGATGGCCTTCACCACCACGTTGGCCCGGTTCCACAGCTCTTCCAGCTGGTAATAGGCCCGGGCTTCCGGGGTGAACATGTGCAGGATCACATCGCCGTAGTCCAACAGCACCCACCCACTTTCACCGCTGGCGCCTTCCTTGCCCAGGGGGCGGATCTGCTTCTCCACCTGGAGCTGTCGCCACAGATCCTCCTCCACGGCTTTGGCTTGGCGTTCCGTCTCCACCGTGGCCACGATGAAGTAGTCGGCGATGGTGGTCTGCTCACGCACGTCCAGCAGGACCACATCCGTGGCCTTCTTCTCTTCGACGATGTCGAAGATCTCTCGGGCCAGAGCTTGGCTGTCCAGAAGCACCTCCTTCATGGTCTGTTCGGGAAAAATAAAACGGTTCCTTTCGTGTCGATCGGTCTGAGCGACCAGGTCTTTTGGATCGAGTTGCAATCACAGGCGTCATCTTTATAACGCAGGACGGCGGGAAGAAGTTTCACTCGGGAGTGGGGCTCGTCCCGCCGGGATGTGTCCCAATCATATCACAAAAATGGCAAATGGGAAGTGGCTTTCCACACTTTTCCTAGGGAAAGCCACTTCCCATCTGCAACATCTTCTCCCCATGGGACGCACGCCCCCTGGATCGCCCATCGGTCCGCCCCATCGGGCAGGATGGCTGCCGAGCTGGGCCATCAGGCCACCGGCGTCTCTTCCTCCCAGAGGGCCCGGAGCTGCTTGGGCAGGCTGCTGGTCACGTCCTGGATCTCGCCGTCCGAGACGTGCCGCTTGATCACCCGGAAGACCGCCTTGGCCGCCTCGACGGCCTCCTCCCGGGTGGCGAAATCCTTGGCCGCCGTGCGCCCGTCCTCCTCCATCACCGTGTCGATGAAGTCGTCGATGTGGCGGATCTTCTCCGGCGTCGGGGAGGGCTTCCAGCCGTCCACGTAGACCGCCTTGATGCACATGGGCAGCTGGGCCAGCAGATCGAAGGACTCCTCCAGCGTCAGGCGCCGGCGCATGGCGTGGAGCACTGCCCGCATCACCCGGGCCGCACGGTGCCGGTCCTCAGGATGGCCCAGTTCCTCGGCGATTTCCTTCACGAACAGGTTGCCTTTGGCCACATATTTCTCGAAGTTCATCGCCACACCTCCTTTGGCTGGCTATCGTCCTGTCACCCAAGATCCTCGTCCAGAGGTCACTTCTCCTTCTACCATTGTAGCCGGGAAGGATTTGAAAAATGTTATCGTCGCGCTAGTGATTTGTTAGCGAGCTGGGTCTGGCACAGAAATGCTCAAATTGTATTCTGGGGTTGATTTGTGTGTTGAATTGTGATAATATCGGGCCAATCCATGCCGTTTTTGCACAAAATCCCCCTCTGTGCTGATTCCCCCACTGAGCAGTTGTGCCGCTCCCATCCTGTGTGTCTCGCGGAAACGGTGGAGCTCCCTATGCGGTTCGCGGCCTCTTTCACGGAAAATGGACAGGACGGTGCTGTGAAGATCGACGCCACAGACCAAGCCATCATCGCTGCGCTGAAGGAGGACGGGCGCACCCCCTTCGCCCAGATCGCCCAGCGGCTGGGGGTCTCCACGGGGATGGTGCGGCAGCGCTATCAGCGGCTGGTGAAGGAGGGTGTGCTCCAGGTGGCGGCCATCACCAACCCCATGCTCCTGGGCTACTCCACCATGGCCCTCATCGGGCTGAAGGTGGAGAGCGGCCTCTTCGACCAGGTGGCAGAACAGCTGGCCCAGTTCCCCGAGGTCATCTACCTGGTCTACGCGACCGGCTCCTACGATCTGCTCCTGGAGGTGATCTGCCGGGACAACGACCACCTGCTGGAGTTCCTCACCCGCCGCCTCCATGCCATCGAAGGCATCCGGGAGACGGAGACCTTCATGTACCTGAAAATCATCAAGGAATCCTACACCTTGCCGTGAAGCGCCCAGGGCCGAGACATCCGGTCCGTATCGTTACACCTGTCCCGTTTCACCTGTACTCGTCTGCCTTCCCCCACCGAGCCCAACCGAAAAGGAGGTCAACATGGGTCGAATTCGTTTCGGACTCCGTGGGAGCACCCTGCTCCTCACTGTGATGCTGGTGACGCTGTTGGTGCTGGCTGGGTGTGCACCCCCGGCGGCTCCGGCCCCGGCCCCGGCGGAGCCTGCCGCCCAGGAGGCTGCTCCCGAGCCGGCCGCGGAGATCCCGCCGGACGTGGTGCCCCCGGACAAAGTGGAGGCCGGGGAGCTGGTGGTCTACAGCTACGAGGAGACGGTCACCGACGAGTTCCTGGATGGCTACCGGGAGCTCTATCCCCAGGTGGAGCTGAAGCCGGCTGTCTACGGCGAGCTGGACGAGGCCGTGGCCAAGCTGCGGGGCGGCTTCAAGGCGGACGTCCTGAACCCCTGCGTGGACTACATCCCCACCCTGCGCCGTCTGGATCTGCTGGAGCCGGCGGACACGGCCAACATCCCCCGCTGGCAGGATCTCTTCCCCTTCTTCCAGCAGCTGCTGGAGATCCAGGCCGGTGAGGGCAAGGTCTGGATGGTGCCGGTGGATGCCGGTCTGGAAGGCATCATGTACCGCACGGACAAGATCGACCCGCCCCCCACATCCTGGAACGACCTGTGGAATCCGGAGTACGCCGGCCACATCGTCATGCAGGACTACGCCCGCAACGCCATCGCGGTGGCGGCCCTGGCCCTGGGCTTCGAGGATCCCTTCAACCTGACGCCGGAGCAGCTGGAGCAGGCCAAGCAGAAGCTCATCGAGCAGAAGCCCCTCCTCCTCACCTACTTCGACGCGGACACGGAGGTGCAGGAACTCTTCAAGTCCGGCGACGCCTGGATCTCCTTCGGTTGGACCGCGGACGCCCGCACCCTGGCCGAGGAAGAGGGCATCCCTGTGAAGTACGTCTCGCCCGAAGAAGGCGCGCTCTCCTGGATCTGCGGCTACAGCATCCTCAAGGGCACCAAGGTCCCCATGGCGGCCCATGCCCTGCTGAACCACTACCTGGATCCAGAGCTCCAGTACATCGAGGCCACGGACTTCGAGTACTTCGTGGCCAACCAGAAGGTGCTGGATCTGCTGGACGAGGAGGAGATCGCCCTGGTGGGCCTGGACCATCCTGAGGAGGTGCAGAAGGCCCACGCAGAGATCACGCCGGACAACTACGACCAGTGGCTGCAGGCCTGGGAAGAGGTCCTGGCCGCCCAGTAAAATGGCCGCTGGAGACTGGAGATTGGAGAGTCAGGCTGGCGTAGCGATTCTCCAACCTCCAGTCTCTATCCAAAGAGCGGAGCTTCTCCACCACTCAACCATCGCCCATCCATGACCGACCAACTGCCGGGCCTGGCCGTCCAAAACCTGACCAAACGTTTCGGCTCCTTGACTGCCGTGGACCATGTCTCCTTCGACATCGCTCCAGGGGAGTTCTTCTCCCTGCTGGGGCCCAGCGGCAGCGGCAAGACCACCATCCTGCGCATGATCGGGGGGCTGGAGGTGCCCGACGAAGGCCGGGTCTTCCTGGCTGGGGAGGACATCACCTTCCGCCCCCCGGAGAGGCGGGACGTGAACATTGTCTTCCAGAACTACGCCCTCTTCCCTCACCTGACCGTCTTCGACAACGTGGCCTTCGGCCCCCGGCGCAGAGGCTGGCCCGAGGAGAAGATCCGGCAGGAGGTGGGCAAGCTCCTGGAGATGGTCCACCTGAATGGCTACGAGCCGAAGTATCCGCGCCAGCTCTCTGGCGGGGAGAAGCAGCGGGTGGCCCTGATCCGGGCCCTGATCCTGCGGCCCAAGGTCCTCCTCCTGGACGAGCCCCTGGGCGCGCTGGACCTGAAGATCCGCCAGGCCCTGCAGCTGGAGCTGGTCAACATCCAGTACGAGGTGGGCATCACCTTCGTCTACGTCACCCACGACCAGTCCGAAGCCCTGACCATGGCCGACCGCATCGCGGTGATGAACAAGGGACGCATCCTCCAGATCGCGGAGCCCAAGGTCATCTACGAGCAGCCGACCACCCGGTTTGTGGCCCAGTTCATCGGCAACACCAACCTCTGCCAGGGCCGGGTGACGGCTCGGGAGGGTGCCAGTGTCCAGGTGGATGTGCCGGGCCTCTCGGCCATCTGGGGGGTCCTCGCGGAGGGTGCGTCGGCCTCCCGAGGGGAGCCG
>WGCB01000779.1 GCA_015494005.1 Caldilineaceae bacterium | reverse complement strand
GGGTGGCGGCACGTGCCGACGCATGGGGATGGGCGGGGCTTGGGTTGTCTGCCCCGGCTCCACCGTCACCAGCCAGGGCACGCCGAACGCACCGGTCAGGGCCACCTCGTCGAAGCCGGGCGCCACCGCCGCGGGGACGTACTGGCCCAGGGGCACGTCCCGGATGATGTAGCGGCCCTGGGCGTCGCTCACGGCCACATGGGGCGTCCCCGTGCGCTCGGCCACCAGGACCGTGGCGCCCGGCAGTGGCTGGCCCTGGAAGAGCACCTGTCCGCTCAGCTGGCCCCGGCCTGGAGGCGGCGGCGAGTGCAGCACGCTGGTCCGCTGCTCCAGGAAGTAGCCCAGGACGTTGGCCGCCGGACTGGGCGTGCAGCCAGCCAGCAGCAGTGCTACCATGATCCACCCGAAACGGGCCCAATGAACGCTCCCGTGTGCTCTCTTCACGGCGGGATTATAGCACGGCGCAGGAACGAGGGTCAACGAAATGCGGAGTGCAGAGTGACGAGTGTAGAGTGGCGAGTGCGGAATGGGGAGTGCGCGGGATGGAGATTGGGAGATCGGAGATTGGGTCCGAGTGGGCCGCTCTCTCCGATCTCCCGTTCGCTGATCTCGTTTGATCAGGCCCGGATCTCCTGGCGCTGGAAGAGGATGTACCCCAGGGCGAAGAGCAGGATGGTGGCCGCGATGAGCCCGGTCAGCTGAGGCCAGATGAGGAGTAGGCTCTGGCCCAAGGGCAGGGGCGTCCCCAGGATGGCCCCTTGGAGCTGGGAGGGCAGCACCAGGCCGAAGGAGCGCACGCTGGGGCTGAGCAGGCCGATGGTGGCCTCGGTGTAGAGGGTGTTGGGCGAGAGACGGGTCAGGGTCAAGGCCGTCTCGATCTGGGCGATGCGCTCCTCGGGCAGGCCGAAGCGCACCGGGCTCAGCACCGGCACCAGGACACCCACGATCATGTCCCAGAAGACGGTGAAGAAGAGCCAGACCGCGATGGAGGCCAGGGCCGCGGTGGCCGGCTGGCGGAAGATCACCGAGAAGAGCATGGCCAGGGCCAGCCAGATGCCCCCGTAGAAGAGGGCCACCACCAGGAACCAGAGACTCCGGGCCACCTCCTCGCCGCTGGGGGGCAGCCCCAGGCCGATGATCCCCAGGCCCATGATCAGCAGCCAGATGGCGGCCAGCACCAGGGCCAGGGTGAAGAAGCCGGCCAGGAACTTGCCCATGAGCAGGGCATCCCGGTAGATGGGCTGGGCCAGGACCCGGGAGAGGGTGCGCTGGTTGAACTCGCCGTTGATGGCGTCGAAGGCCAGGGCGATGGCCACCAGGGGGATGAGGAAGCCCAGGAAGCCGATGAAGGCGGGCAGGGGCTCCCGGCTGGTGGTGAAGAGCCGCAGGAAGAGGAAGCGGTCCTGGCCGGCCCCCTGGCGCAGGTTCTGCAGGGCCGCGTAGACCGTGCCCCCTGCGGTGAGGATGATGAGCAGCTCCAGGATGCGCATGCGCACGCTGGTCAGGTGATCCGCCATCTCCTTGACCACCACGGCCCACAGGCCGGTCCAGGGCGAGCCCTCCCGGGCCCGCTGCTCCCGCACCCGCTGAGCTTGGGTCAGTTCAAGCTGGGACATGCTCCACCTCCTGGAAGTAGTGTGCGTAGATCTCGTCCAGGCTGGGCGCGTCCACGTCCAGGGCCAGGAGCTGGCCCCCGGCCTCCACCACGGCCCGGGCCACCTGGGCCCGGTGATCCTCCTGGGCCTCCAGCTCGTAGCGCCCCTCGCCTCGGTGGACCACCTTCTGAATGCCCGGCACCTGGCTCAGGGCCCTCTCCACGGCCTCGGAGGGCTCCGCCAGCTCCAGGTGGATGCGGTAGGCGCTGCCCAGGACCTGGCGGGCCAGCTCTTGGACGGTGCCCTCCAGCACCATGCGCCCCCGGTGGAAGAGCCCCACGTGGTCGCAGACCTCCTGCACCTGGTGGAGGAGGTGGGAGGAGAGGAGCACGGTGATGCCCTCGGCTCGCAGTTGGCGGATGATCTCCAGGAACTCCCGGGCCGCCTCGGGGTCCAGGCCCTGGGTGGGCTCGTCCATGATGATGAGCTGGGGCTGTTTCAGGAGCACCTCGGCCACGCCCAGCCGCTGGCGCATGCCCCGGGAGAAGGTGCCCACCGGGTGATCCGCTACGTCGGCCAGGCCCATGCGAGCCAGGGCGTCGTCCGCCCGGCGGTGGGCCTCGTCCCGGCGCAGGCCATTGAGCTTGGCGATGTAGATCAGGTTCTCCCGGGCGGTGAGGTCATCGTAGAAACCCACCTGGTCCGGCAGGTAGCCCACCCGGGACTTCACGCTCAGGGGCTGGCGCTCCGGGTCGAAGCCCAGGACCCGCACCTGCCCCTCCGTGGGCTCGGTCAGCCCCAGGAGCATGAGGATGGTGGTGGTCTTGCCCGAGCCGTTGGGGCCCAGCAGGCCGAAGACGTGCCCGGGCAGCACCGACAGGTCCAGGGAGTCCACGGCCACGAAGTCGCCGTAGCGTTTGGTCAGCCCCTGGGTTTCGATGACAGGCGCGTTCATGGCGGGCCTCCTTTCCGGCTAGCGGCGGCCGAAGCGCATCACGGCCAGGCCCACCACGCCCACGGCCACGGCGATGAGGCCCACGCCCACCATGCCCCACAGGGTGGAGGTGAGCACGGTGATGCGGAACTCCGCGCTCTCGGTGGAGCCCTCCTCGGGCTTGGCCCGGATGGTGAGCATGTAGTCCCCGGCCACGGCCTTCTCCGCCGGCTGGATCTTGGCCGTCACTTCCACCTGCTGGCCGGCCTGGATCTCGGGGATCTTCTTGGGCTCGAAGGTCACGGTCCAGCCGCTGGGCTCGGTGGAGCTCATCTCCACGCCCAGGGCCGACGCGGTGCCTGTGTTCTGGATGAGCAGCTTCAGGGGGCTTTCCTGGCCGGCGGTGGCCTGGCCAGAGAGGCGTCCGTCCGGCGTGGTGATGCGCAGATCCGGCTGGCCGGTCACCTCCGCGGTCAGGTCCAGGACAGCCTGGGCTTCCTCGCCCTGGGCCACCACCCGGATGGGATAGGAGCCCGCGGGGATCTCGGCGAAGGGCTTGGCCTCGATGCTCAGCCGCTTGGAGCTGTCCGCCTCCAGGGGGAAGCTGGTCACCTCCTGGCCGCTGGACTTGAAGACCACCAGGAAGCCTTGGGGCGCGTCGGCCAGCAGGTTGACGGTCAGGTCGCTGTCCCCGTCGTTGCGCAGGGTGGCGCTGAAGCGGAAGGTGGTGTTGGGCGTGCCCTTCAGGGTGGGCAGGTCGATGTCAAAGCTGAGGCTGGGGGGCAGCTTGTCCCGGACGGTGAGCTCGATGGGCAGGCGCACCTGGCTGGTCTCTCCCTTGGCCACCACGGTGAACTGGTAGGTGCCAGATGCCACGCCCTCCGGCTGCTCCAGCTTCAGATCCACCCGGGCGTCGTCCTCTGGGTCCACGTAGACGGCCTGGATGATCTTGCCGCCGCCCCGGAAGGTGGCCTGCCAGCCGTCCGGCAGATCCTGGACCGAGAGGCGCACCGTCTGGGGGCTGTTGGCCGTGCGCAGGATCAGGGGGAAGGTGACGGTCTGGCCGATCTCCGCCTCCTGGGCCGGGTAGCGGGTGAAAAGGATAAGTTCGGGGGTGTTGGGGGTCTCTTCCTGGGCCCAGGCTGGGGGGTTCGGCAGTAGAAGCAGGACAAGCAGGGGGATCAACAAACCAACAGCAACCATTCGACGCATACTTCACCTCCACGAAAGTGACTGTGAACGGATGAGAAGAACGATGATGTTGCCTGTGTGTCCGTGATGCAGTTGAACCAGTGGGTGGTGGTCCAGACAGGAGTAGCAAGAGCTCCCGTTCCAGTATAGGACCGGTTTGTCTGGCCTCCGCCAGTGCAACATTAGCGTTGTGTTAGAGGCCGTCCTCGGAGGGGGCTTTTTGCTTCCCCTCCGGCAGAACGTTATACTACCATCGGTGCGATTTTGCAAAACAACGGCCTTTTTTGACCTGGCTTCCGCCGGGCAGTGACCTCCGCACCGACGGAATCGATCGAAAACAGGCACTGCTCGATCAAAACTGCTCGATCAGCACTGGGGCCAGGCCCTTTTGAAACCCGCTTGGACATCTCGCGCAAGCAAGGAACGACTATGACATCCGCCACGACGCCTGTCACCATGCAGAACAAGACGCAAGCCGAGGGATCCGGCTACTACCGCTTTCCCACCATCCAGGACGACATCATCGTCTTCGTCTCCGAGGACGATCTCTGGCGCGTCCCCACTGCCGGGGGCGTGGCCCGGCGCTTGACCAGCAACCTGGGCGAGGCCACCTACCCCATGCTCTCCCCGGACGGCTCCCTGCTGGCCTTCGTGGGCCGGGAGGAGGGCATGCCCGAGGTCTACGTCATGCCCGGGGACGGCGGGCCCTTCCGCCGCCTCACCTACATGAGCAGCGACTGCCGGGTCCTGGGCTGGGATGCAGCCGGGGAGCACATCTACTTCACCAGCGCCTACGGCGGGGCCAACCGGGGCGAGTACCTCCTCTACCGCATCTCCGTGGAGACGCCCAACGGCGAGGCGGAGCTCCTGCCCTACGGCCCGGCCCGGACCATCGCCTTCGGCCCCGACGGCCAGGTGGTCCTGGGACGCAACACCGGGGACCCAGCCCGCTGGAAGCGCTACCGGGGCGGCACCGCCGGCCAGCTCTGGATCGACCGCAACGGGGACGGCAACTTCCAGCGCATCCTGGAGGACCTGAAGGGGGACATCGCCTCGCCCATGTGGATCACCCAGGGCGTGGACGACCCAGACGGCCGCATCTTCTTCATCAGCGACCACGAGGGCATCGGCAACCTCTACAGCATCCGGCCCGACGGCTCGGACCTGCGCCGCCACACGGACCACGAGGACTACTACGTCCGCAACCCCAGCAGCGACGGCCGGCGCATCGTCTACCACGCCGGCGCGGACCTCTACGTCTACGACGTGGCCGAGGACCAGGAGCGCCTGGTGGAGGTGATCTACCGCAGCCCCCGGGTGCAGCGCAACCGCAAATTCGTCAGCCCAGGCCGCTTCCTGGACAGCGCCAGCCTGAACCCCAAGGGCAGCGCCCTGGCCATCACCACCCGGGGCAAGGCCTTCAGCTTCTACAACCACGAGGGGCCGGTGCTCCAGCACGGCCGCCGGGACGGGGTGCGCTACCGGCTCATCGACTGGCCCAACGACGGCAAGCGGCTGGTCATGGTCAGCGACGAGCCCGGGGAGGAGATCCTGGAGATCCATAGCCGAGAGCCCGGGGTGGAGCCAGTGAAGCTGGAGGTGGCCTTCGGTCGGGCCGTGGACCTGAAGGTCTCGCCCACGGAGGACAAGGTGGCCCTGAGCAACCACCGGCATGAGCTCATGGTCATCGACCTGGCCAGCGGGGAGGTGACGCCAGTGGAGCGCAGCCCCTACCGGCGCATCGCTGGCTTCGACTGGTCCCCGGATGGCCGCTGGCTGGTCTACGGCTTCAGCGCCAGCCATCAGACCACGGAGCTGCGCCTCTTCCGCCTGCCCCAGCCCGACGCGGAGGACGAATCCCTGCGCCAGGGGAGCATCCACACCATCACCAAGCCGGTGCTCCACGATGTCTGGCCCGTCTTCGACCCCACGGGCAGGTTCATCTACTTCATCAGCTACCGGGAGTTCAACCCGGTCTACGACAGCCTCCACTTCGACCTGGGCTTCCCCCGGGGATCCCGGCCCTACCTGGTCACCCTGCAAGCGGACGAGCCCAACCCCTTCGTCCCCCGAGCCGAGGACGAGGAGAAATCCCCGGAGAAGGAAAACGGGGACGAGGACGACAAGAACGGTGGGGAAAACGGCGAGGACGGGAGCGAAAACGGCGACGAGGATGGCGACGAGTACGGCGAGGAGCAGCCCGAGGACGAGGGAGGCGAGGAGGACAGCGCTCCCGGCGGGTCCCTGCGCGGGGCCCAGGCAGAGGACGCGGAGCCGTCCA
>WGCB01000778.1 GCA_015494005.1 Caldilineaceae bacterium | reverse complement strand
GTGCCGGATGACTACCCCAAGGACCAGCCGGTGTACACCTTCGCGGACACCAAGGGCATGGTGCTCTTCGCCCAGTCCAAGCACAAGGAGGCGGCTTGGGAGTTCATGAAGTGGTACTTCTCCGACGTGCAGCACGACGTGGCCTGGTTGGAGACCACCAACCTGCCGCCCGTGCGGGAGGACCTGACCACCAACCCGCTCTTCGCCGAGTACTTCGACGCCAACCCGAAGGTCAAGGCCTATGCCGAGGGCGTCCCCTACTCCGTGCCGCCGGCCCTGACACCGGCTACCATCGAGGTGCAGCGGCTCATGGGCCGGGAGATGATCGAGCCCATCTGGTTCGGCACCAAGACACCGGAGCAGGCCATGGCCGACGCGGTGAAGGCCATTGAGGACTACCTGGCGCTGAGCAAATAGACGCGACCCCCAGGGAGGCCGCTCTAGGCGGGGACGATCCTCGCCGGGGCGACCTCCCTGGCCAGTTCTCCTGGAGGTGACAGCGTGACGACCTCCGTCTCGGCTCCCGGGCAGCCATCCACCGCGCCGGCCAAGCGCAGGCGCCGTATCAACTGGATCGCCTACATTCTGGTTAGCCCCTACGTGATCTACAACCTGGTCTTCTGGGTCTATCCGTTCATCTGGGGGCTCATCATCGCCTTCCAGAAGTGGAACATCGTCTCGCCCAAAAAAGAGTGGGTGGGGCTGGGCAACTTCATCCTGGTGGTGAGCGACCCTCAGTTCTGGAACGCCCTCTGGGTGACCTTCAAGTTCTGGATCTTCTTCCTGCCCGCGGTGGCCGCAGCCTCCCTGCTCCTGGCCATGATGCTGCAGCGGGTGAGCCACTTCCGGGGGTTCTACATCGCCGCCTTCCTGGCCTCCTACACCATGGCGGGGGTGGCCTACTCGGTGGTCTTCCTGCTGCTCCTCTCGGGGAACGGGCTGATCAACACCTGGATCTGGAAGCTGTTCCACGTGCGGATCCCCTGGTTCACGGATCCCCGGCTGGCCATGGTCTCCATCGCCCTGGTGGTGGTGTGGAAGTTCGTGGGCTACTACGGCCTCATCTTCCTGGCCGGGCTCAACGCCATCCCCAGGGAGCTCTACGACGCGGCCGCGGTGGACGGAGCCAACGCCTGGCAGCGCTTCCGCTACATCACCATCCCCCTGCTCAACCCGTCCTTCACCGTGGTCTTCGTCTTCGCCACCATCCTCTCCTACGGCATCTTCACCGAGCCCTATCTGATCACCGGTGGCGGGCCCCTGGGCAGCACCCAGACCTTCATGCTCCTCATCTACCAGAAGACCTTCGAGAACCTGGAAGCCGGTCTGGGCTCGGCCATGGCCATCTCCATGGCTGCGCTGAGCTTCGCATCCACGGCCGTGGTGCGCCGCTTGATCGAACGGGAGGTGGCCCTATGATGGGAACCTGGCTGCGCAGACGGAGAAACCAGCGGCATCTGCTGGAGATCACCATCTACGTCCTGCTGACGGTGGGGGCCCTCTTCTGGCTCTTCCCCTTCATCTGGATGTTCCTGGCCTCCATCAAACCCACGGAGGAGATCTACACCCGCTTCTGGCCCACCCGGCTGACCTTCGAGCACTACCAGCTCATCCTGCGAGGAGGCGTGGCCCTGCAGCGGCCGTTTCTGCGGGCCTTCTTCAACACCCTGTTCGTGGCCTCCGTGGAGACGGCCTCCATCGTCTTCATCGCGGCCATCACCGGATACGCCCTGGGACGGCTGGAGTTCCGGGCCCGGGACCTGCTCTCCAACGCCATCCTCTACCAGATGATCTTCCCGGGCATCCTGTTCCTGATCCCCACCTTCCTGCTGGTGCTCCGGCTCAACCTGATCAACACCTACGCCGGCATGATCATCCGCTTCCTCACCGACGCCACCGGCGTGTTTCTCTTCACCCAGTTCTTCAAGACCATCCCCCAGGACCTGATCGACGCAGCCCGCATCGACGGCGCGGGGGAGATGACCATCATCTGGCGCATCATGATCCCCCTCTCCACGTCGGTGACCGCCTTCGTGGCCCTTTTCAACTTCATGGCTCGCTGGGACGAGTTCCTCTGGAACCTGATCGTGGTGCGGGACTACAACCTGATGACCCTGCCTGTGCTGCTGGCCGTCTTCACCAAGGGCGAGTACGGCAACTACCCGGGCGCGCAGATGGCCGCCGCTACCATCCTGACCCTGCCCATCCTGCTCCTCTTCATGCTCTTCCGCCGCTACTTCCAGGAAGGCATCGTCACCAGCGGGCTGAAGGGCTGAGCGAGTCCGTCCGGTGCAGCGCATCGGGCGCCAAGTAGAGCCAAGTAGAATCGAACGACCCATGAAGCTGGAACGCATCTCCCAAAACCCCATCCTGCTGCCGGATCCCGCCTCCCCCTGGGAGTCGGCCAACGTCTTCAACCCGGGGGTCGTCCACCACAATGGCCTCTTCCACATGTTCTACCGGGCCCAGGGCCAGGACTGGATCAGCCGCATCGGCTACGCGGTGAGCACCGACGGCATCCACTGGAACCGACTGCGCCAACCGGTCCTCAGCCCTTCGGGCCACCCTCTGGAGCGCCGGGGCGTGGAGGATCCCCGGGTGCTGGAGCTGGACGGCGCCTTCTACATGTGCTACACCGCCTACGGCTACACCCAGGCGGAGGACGGCCTGGACCACTTCGGCGGCGGGACCATCACCCCCATGATCGCCCGCAGCCACAACCTCCTCACCTGGGAGCGGCTGGGTCCCCTGGTCCTGGGGGAGGACAACAAGGACCACGTCCTCTTCCCCCGCCAGATCCGCGGGCGGTACGTGGCCCTGCACCGCCGCCGCCCCCAGATCTGGCTGGCCTACAGCGACGACCTGCGCCACTGGAACCCGGCAGAGATGCGCCCCCTCTTCGGGCCCCGGCCAGAGAACGGCTGGGACGAGACCACCGTGGGGGCCAACGGCGTGCCCATCGAGACGGAGCACGGCTGGCTGCTCTTCTACCATGCCTACGACCAGGAGCACGTCTACCGTTTCGGCGTCTGCCTCCTGGACCTGGAGGACCCCAGCCGGGTGATCCACCGGCCCCAGGAGCCCATCTTCTGGCCCGAGGAGCTGTGGGAGGTGCGGGGGGACGTGCCCAACGTGGTCTTCTCCTGCGCCAACATCCGGGTGGGGGATCGGATCTACGTCTACTACGGCGGTGGGGATCATGTCATCGGCCTGGCCACCTGCTCCTTCCAGGAGTGCCTGGACTACGCCCGCTTCGGCTGAGCCCGACTCGAGCACGCGAAAGAGCCCTCCGGCAGTGGGCTGGAGGGCTCTTCTGTTCCAGGATTCGATGTCAGGCCCGGAGCCGAGCTACTCGTTGGACTCGTGCTCCTGGTCCGCGGCCGTGGGGAACTCCACCGGAATGGGCTGAGGGTCCTCCCGCCGGAAGACCAGCTTCTCTTCCCCGTCCTCGTCCGCCACGTAGTCCACCACAATGCGGTCCCCGGTCTGGTACTCGCCCCGGAGCAGCCGCTTGCTCAGCTCGTTCTCCACCTGGCGCTGGAGCACCCGACGCAGGGGCCGGGCCCCGTAGCTGGGATCGTAGCCGATCTCCGCCAGGTGCGCGGACGCGGCCTCGGTGAGCTCCACGTCGATGCCCATCTCCTGCACCCGCTTCCGGATGTCCTCCATGAGCAGGGCCACAATCTGGGCCATGTCCTCCTTGGAGAGGCTGCCGAAGATGATGGTCTCGTCGATGCGGTTCAGGAACTCGGGCCGGAAGAGGCGCTTGAGCTGAGCGCTGTACTCCCCTTCCGCGAACTTGTCGCTGTCCAGCGCTGGGGTGACGAAGCCCAGAGGCGAGCGCTTCACCGCCTCCGCGCCCACGTTGCTGGTCATGATGACCACCGTGTTGCGGAAGTCCACCACTCGACCCTGTCCATCGGTCAGGCGGCCATCGTCCATGATCTGGAGCAGTGCGTTCCAGACCTCCGGGTGGGCCTTCTCGATCTCGTCGAAGAGGACCACCTGGTAGGGCCGGCGACGGACCTGCTCCGTCAGCTGACCGCCCTGCTCGTAGCCCACGTAGCCGGGCGGGGCGCCGAAGAGGCGGCTCACCGTGTGGGCCTCCCGGTATTCGCTCATGTCCACCCGGAGCAGGGCCTCCTCGTCGTCGAAGAGGAAGGCGGCCAGGGCCTTGGCCAGCTCCGTCTTGCCCACGCCCGTGGGCCCCAGGAAGAGGAAGGTGCCGATGGGCCGCCGGGGATCCTTCAGGCCGCTGCGGGCTCGACGGATGGCGTCGCTCACCGCCTGGATGGCCTGGTCCTGGCCCACGATGCGCTGATGCAGGTACTTCTCCATGTCCAGAAGCTTCTCCGCTTCGGTCTGGATCAGGCTGCTCACGGGGATGCCCGTCCAGCTGTGGACCACCTCGGCGATGTCGCTGGCCTCCACGATCTCGTCCAGGTTGGCCTCGGCTCGCCAGGCCTCCACCGCGGCCTGGTACTCCTGCTCCGTGCGCACCCGGTCGGTTTTGAGCTGGGCGGCCCGCTCGTAGTCCCGATCCGCCCAAGCCGCCTCCTCGTCCGCGGAGAGCTGCTCCAGCTTGGCCTTTTTGCGCTTCAGCTCCTGGGGCATGGAGTGGATGGCCACCCGCAGCTTGGCCGCGGCCTCGTCGATGAGATCGATGGCCTTGTCCGGCAGCCGTCGGTCGCTGACGTAGCGGTGGCTCAGCTTCACCGCCTGCTCCAGGGCCTCGTCGGTGTAGACCACCTTGTGGTGCTCCTCGTAGCGGCGGCGCAGCCCCCGCAGGATGGCCAGGCTGTCCTCCAGGCTGGGCTCCTCCACGAAGACCGGGGCAAAGCGGCGCTCCAGGGCCGAGTCCTTCTCGATGTGCTGCCGGTACTCGTCCAGGGTGGTGGCGCCCACGCACTGGAGCTCGCCCCGAGCCAGGGCTGGCTTGAGCATGTTGCTGGCGTCCATGGCCCCGGCCGCGTTGCCCGCGCCCACCACCGTGTGCAGCTCGTCGATGAAGAGGATGATCTCCCCCTCGCTGCGGCGGATCTCATCCATGGCCGCCTTGAACCGCTCCTCGAACTCGCCCCGGAAGCGGGTCCCGGCCAGCATGGCCCCCAGGTCCAGGGAGATGACCCGCCGGTTCATGAGCTGCTCGGGCACGTCTCGCTCCACGATGCGCTGGGCCAGCCCCTCCACGATGGCGGTCTTGCCCACACCGGCCTCGCCGATGAGCACCGGGTTGTTCTTGGTCCGCCGGCAGAGGACCTGCATCACCCGCAGGATCTCCGCCTCTCGACCGATGACCGGATCCAGCTTGCCCTGCTTGGCCGCCAGGGTCAGGTCCCGGCCGTACTTCTCCAGCACCTGGTACTTGCTC
>WGCB01000777.1 GCA_015494005.1 Caldilineaceae bacterium | reverse complement strand
GTCCAGGGTGGCGCCGGGCCGGGTGTGGTGGATGAAGGTGGCGTCCACCTGGGCCACCGCCTCCATCTTGTGGCGCAGCTCCGAGGAGAGGGGACCGAAGTGGAGCAGCCGGGTGATGGAACAGACCAGGCCCCACTTGCGTCCACAGAGCACCAGCATGGCGTAGTCGTCCAGCTCCTGGGCCGTGGGCAGGGGATGGCGGAAGTCGAAGACCCGCTGGTCCGTGGCCACCAGGAGCACGATGGCCTGGACGCCCCGTTCCTCCGCGGCCTGGGAGAGGAGGGCGGCGATCTGGTGCTCCGTCTGGCCAGGGCGCACGGCCCGGATGGCCTGGTCCATGGACTCCGCGCAGAGCTGGCCCAGGCGGCGGAAGCGGGCCACCTCGGGCAGAGTCAGCCGGGAGCGCAGCCGGGCCAGGGGCACGGAGAGGTCGATGGCGTCGGGGTAGACCGTGTCCGCGCCCAGGCGCATGCCCCGGGTCAGAGTCTGGAGGTGCTCCTCGGCCTGGTACCAGGGCGGGGCGTGGATGATCCAACCCTGCTGGTCCAGCCCCTCCTCCTGGATGAGTCGGGGGGCCTCGATGTTGTCCGTGAGCAGGTGGCTCCCCTCCTGGGTGATGAGCAGGGAGGCCGTCCCGGTGGTGGAGGCCCGGTTCACCACCGGGTCCGCGCCGCAGGTGGCCCAGGCGAAGCTGCTGGCCCGGCGCAGGAGCAGGCCGTTCAGGTTCCACTCGTTCAGGAGCGCTCGGAGCCGCTGCTGCTTGTGCTGGAACTCAGTCATGGGTAGGCTCCTTCTGGGCTCAAAGTGGCCGGGAAAGGTCACGGCTATCCGGAGAGCAGTGTCCGTGGATCCATGGAGGAAAGCGGGGGAGAATACGTGGTTTGGCGTAGGAAGCCGTGTGGGAAAAGAGTACCATTGGTATAGAAAGAATGCCAACCCGAGAGGAGTGTACCAGCGTCCATGTTCGATAACCTGTTCTTTGCTGGGGACCAGTACTTGGGGCTCCTGATTCTGTTCATTTTGGTGGGGATCTCCCTCCTGCTCAACGGGGCGGTCATCTGGTACGGCCTGCGCTACCGGGAGCAGATCCGGGAGCTGCGTCGCACGGTGCGGAAGATGCTCCACGAGGCCATGGTGGACCTGAAGGGGCTGGAGGAGCTCTCCCTGCACCTGGACGTGCAGGTGCGGGACAGCCTGCCTGTGGCCACGGACATCCCCCTGGAGGAGGAGATGACCGTGCGGGTGCGAGGGGAGATCCCGGTGCAGCAGACCCTAACCACGCCGGTGACGGTGAAAGCCTCGGGCATCAAGGTGCCGGTCCAGGTGACCATCCCCCTGGACTTCGTGGTGCCCATCGACATGGAGATGCCGGTGAGCATCGAACACCAGGTGCCCGTGCGCACGGTGGTGCCCATCGAGCTGGATCTGCCCCTGGACATCGACCTGAGCGAGACGGAGCTGGGGGCCTTCGCAGAGGAGGTGCGCCGGAAGCTGGACCGGCTCAGCGCCCTGCTGGCGGACTCCCGCAGCCGACCGCCGGTCAACGGAGCGGGTGGAGGCGCGGGTGGAGGAAAATAGAGGCGCCGGTTTGAGCCATCCGTGAACTCCGCTCGGTTTTCGCATCGGCTGCAGGCGCGGAAAGGACCTGGTCCGTGAACCAGGTCCTTTTTCGCGCTCATTTCGCGTATTCCACCGCCCGGGCCGCCCTCCTGTGCACCCCGCCGGGCAGAGGCCTGTCGCCTCTGGCCCCGCCTGGAGGCTATGCGAAGTATCGGTAAAGGAGCGCGCCCGCCTCCTCGGTGACGGCATCGGGCACGGACTCATCGGTGAGGAGCTGGGTGAGCTGGGGCAGCAGCTCCTGGACAGCCTCCACAGAGGGGCAAGGCTGGGCGTCCGCCGGGGTGTGGCGCAGGAAGGAGATGGCCTTCTCCTCCGTGGCGTACTTGCGCTTGTAGCGGACCAGCCCCTCCTGGTCCCAGTCGCTGAGACCGAAGTCGAAACGGGTGAGCCCCTTGGCTTTGGCGTAGCGGATCCCCTCCCAGATGACCAGGTCATTGGGACGCAGGTCCAGGGTTCCTGGCATGGAGGCGTTGAACTTGTAGTAGAGGGTGTCCTGCCACTCCAGGAAGAGCGCGCCCCCCAGGATCCGCCCTTCCTGCTGCACCAGCATGAGCGTGCCCTGGTCCTGCTCCACGAAGTGGCGCCAGATGTTCTGGAAGAAGGCGTAGGGCTGGGCCAGCATCCGATACTTGTGCTTGCGCACACCCCGATGCATCTCGAAAAAGGTGCGCAGATCCGCCGTGCTCTTGGCCAGATAGGCCACCAGGCCGTTGCGCTCCGCCTTGCGGATGGCTCGTCGAGCCCCGCTGTGGAATCCTTGCCAGACCAGGTCCATGTCTTTGTCCAGGTCGATGCCGTGCCAGCGGGCCTGCTTCACCCGAACGAAGCGGGGATCCTGGAGGGGGATGGGGTTGTGCAGCGGACGGACCTTCACCGGGCAGCCCTGCTCCAGGAGCTTGCCCGCCAGGATCTCCCACTGGACTCGATCCTCCACCAGGGGGTCGCTGAAATCCGAGAAGGGCAAGGAGGCGATCCGCTCTCCTCGGATGTCCGAAATGTGGCAGAAGGGGATGCCCGCCTGGGGCTGCCCCTCGTCGTCCAGCAGGACATAGGCCTGGACGCGGAAGTCGTAGGTGTCGCCCAACACCCGGAGCCATTGCGGAGAGTTGAAGACGCTGCTGGGGTAGCGCTGGCTCAGTTCCAGCCAGGCGGGGTCCGTCCGGGGATCAACGCAGATCACGTTCATGCTGGATCTATCTCGCGGGTGGCTCGATGCAGGAGTGGAGATGGGAGAAAGCGTGGGCGTCACGGAAAACCTCGATCGAAACAGAGTGAAAGCCATGAAACAGCTAGCGAACCCGCAGCCGATCCAGTGCCTGTTGCATCAGGGGCGAGCGGGCAAGGCCCGAGAAGGCCGCTGCGTAGATCCATCGTAACACGGAATTGCTGATATAGCCATAGGCAGGCGGAAACTCCACCACCTCGCCTCCGTAGCCCAGTTTGTAGGATGTGGGCGTCTGCCACAGAGCAGGTGGCAGGGGCCGTCCTTCCAGGACAGCCCGGGCAGCGGCGGGGTCGATCCCCTCCATGTCGAAGTAGCGGTAGCCGGCTGCCTTGGCCCACTGGATGGTGCCCCACTCCAGGGCCTCGTTGGGCCGGTGCTTGCCGTGCTCACCGGACCACCCCCCTTGCTTGGACAGGAGCGTGTCCCCGAAGGTCACCGCCACGTGAGCCGAGACGGGCTCGCCGTGGTATTCAGCCAGGAAGAGCTGCAGCTGCCCTCGCGGATGCAGGATGTCCCACATGTGGATGAAGTAGGAGAGAGGGAAGGGGGTGAAGCCCTGGCGCTGGGCCGTGGCCGAGAGGAGACGGTGGAAGGCCGGGAGGTCTTCCCGGGAGCCCAGGCGCACGGTGATGCCCGCGGCCGTGCTGCGGCGGATGCCGTAACGGGTCTTCTTGCGCATCCGGGCCAGGATGCTGTCCAGGTCCGGCCGGAGGTCCACCCGGGTGGTGGCCGTGGGGGCGATCTCGATCCCGGTCTGGTGGAAGCCTTCCTGGGGCAGGCACGCCTCCACCACATCCCCTTTGACCGGGGGCTGGACCAGCAGGTAGAGAATGCCCTGCTCCTTGGCCATGCGGCGCAGGGCCTGGATGATCTGGCTGGCCAGGGCCGGGTCATCGGAGGCCACCATTGGCCCTTTGGGCGCGTAGCCCACCATGCCCAGCCCCTTGAAGGGCCGCAGGAGCACCTGCACCCCGCCCACGATCTGCCCGGAACGGCTGGCGATTATCCGCAGGGCGCGCCAACCCTGGGCCCCTTTCACCTGGGCCCAGAGGCTGGTCTGCACGTGGTGGCCTCCGGGTGTGCGAGCCAGGAAATCGTCCCACTCCGGCTCGCTCTGGGCGCTGGAGGTGCGCAGCGCGTATCGAATCATGGGCCTACTTTCCATCCGAAGACCATCCAGCGCCAGGTTCATTGGGGGTATGCTCCAGACATGTGGTCAGTTGCCCGCGCCATCCACCACCAGGGGCAGGTAGAGGGTGTGGTCGTTGTTGATGGTGGGGCTCTGCCCGACCGTGCCGGTGGGGCTGCTCCCTCCGATGTAGGTGATCTCCAGGTAGGGGTGCTTCCTGGAACCGGCCTCTCGGGTGTTGAACTTGGACTCCTTGGACGGCTCGGCGATGAGCATGAAGCCGTAGTTGGGCACATCGCCCCGCACCCAGGCCTGGACCAGGTCTGTGATGTCCACGGCCACGTACTTTTTCTTCTTGGGGGCCACGAAGGAGGTGGCCGGCGTGGCGTCGAAGCTTTCCCCGATGTTGTTCCAGGTGGCGCCCTTCTCCGTCCAGGGGTCCAGGACCCGGTGCAGATAGATGGTCTGCTTGCTGGTCTTGACGGTCCGCAGATGCAGGGTGGCCGACTGGATCGTCGCGCCAGCCGGCACCGCCGAGAGGTCGAAGCGGAAGAGGGCCCGGCGGATGCGGCGGGACTTCTCCCGGACCTTGACGTACTTGCGGCCGCCGAAGTTCTTGCTGGGACGTCGCTCCTCCACGTAGGTGTCCTGGTCCGCGTAGACCGTGACGCTCTGGGTGGCGGGCGTGGGCGTGAACGTGGGTGTGGGCGTCGACGTGGCGGTCGGTGTGTTCGTGGCCGTCGGTGTGGCGGTCAACGTCGCGGTGGCCGTTGGCGTGGCAGTAGCCGTCGCAGTGGCCG
>WGCB01000776.1 GCA_015494005.1 Caldilineaceae bacterium | reverse complement strand
CCGCCCTACTGGGCCTGGGTCCGCATCTATCGCCTGGACGCGGACGGCACCTGGGTGCCGGTGGTGCGCCGGGGCATCGGGGCTGTGGATCCCACCGGCCGCCTGAAGATCGACGGCCTGCCTGTGGACCTGGCCCGCTACGGCGACAAGGGCCATCCCTACTGGGTGGAGCTCTGGATCGACGGCAAGGTGGCCAAGTCCGTGGGCAACTTCCAGCGAGGCGAGCCGGAGTTCCGCATCCGGCCCGGGGTGGACAACTACACGCCCTGGGCCTGCCCGGTGATCCCGTGAGGGAGGCTGGCGCGCCACGCGAAAAAGAGGCCGACTGAGCGGATCAGTCGGCCTCTTTTTTTGTCCTGAATGTCGCCTGTTCGGCAGGGACGAGCCGTGCCAATGGCCTGGCCGTCAAACTCCTCTGGCTAGACCCAGCCCCGGTGCTTCATGGCCTGGTAGACCCGGTCCACGGCCAGGATGTCCGCGGCCAGCCGGTTGTGGACCTGTCGCTCCGTGGCGATGTTGTGGACCGCGTAGAAGGCCTCCACCATCTTCTCATCCAGGCGCTGGTGCACCTCTTCCTCTTTCCAGTAGAAGTTGTAGGCATCCTGGACCTGCTCGAAGTAGCTGACGGTGACGCCGCCGGCGTTGCAGAGGATGTCGGGGATGACGAAGACGCCCTTCTGGAAGAGGATCTCGTCCGCCTCCGGGGTGGTGGGGCCGTTGGCCAGCTCCGCCACGATCTTGGCCTGGATGCGGTGCGCGTTCTCCCCGGTGATCACGTTCTCCAGCGCGGCGGGGAAGAGCACGGTCACATCCAGCTCCAGCAGCTCCTCGTTGCTGATGGGCCGGGTGTCCGGGAAGCCCACCACGGAGCCGGTGCGCCGCTTGTGATCGAAGACCTGCTCGTAGTTCAGCCCCTCGGGATCGTAGATGCCGCCCTTGCTGTCGCTCACCGCCACCACCTTCATGCCCAGGAGCTCCACGGCCAGCTTGTGGGCGAAGCTGCCCGCGTTGCCGTAGCCCTGGATGGCCGCGGTCTTGCCCTTCAGATCGATGTTCAGCACCTTGGCCGCCTCCCGCACGGTGTAGATGCCGCCCCGGGCCGTGGCGTCCGAACGCCCCTTGCTGCCACCCAGGTCCAGGGGTTTGCCGGTGATGATGCCCGGCGCCCGATGGCCGGTGATGACCTCGTACTCGTCCATCATCCAGGCCATGACCTGGGGATTGGTGTAGACATCCGGCGCGGGGACGTCCACCTCTGGGCCGATGTGGTGAGCCAGCGCGCGCATGTAACCCCGGCTCAAGCGCTCCAGTTCCGTCTGGGAGAGCTCCTTGGGGTTGCAGATCACGCCCCCCTTGGCTCCTCCCAGGGGCAGATCCATGACAGCGGTTTTCAGTGTCATCCAGGCCGCCAGGGCGCGCACTGTGTCCAACGTCTCCTTTGGGTGGAAGCGCAGGCCGCCCTTGGAGGGGCCCCGGGCGTCGTTCCACTGGACGCGGTACGCCGGGAACACCTCGGTGGTGCCGTTGTCCATTTTCACTGGGATTTGGAAGTGGAGTTCCCGGAGAGGGTCGCGGAGGAGCTTGTGTGCGGCTTTCGGGAGCTGGAGGAGCTCGGCAGCCATGTCGATTTGCTGCTGTGCAAAGACCAGGGGGTTGTCCGTCTGCACAATGCGCGGCTTGGATCTGACAGTCATTTGCTCAATCTCCTTTGATTGAAATGGTGTCACGAAGCGATCCGCATCGATCGCTTCACCGATATGGATTGGGTGCCGGTGAACCGTTCACGTTCATCGACGCTCAAATTATAGCACTCCTTTTGCCGAAGATCCATAGGCTGGCTTACCAAAATTCACTATCCAATGCCACTCGCTTTAGCCATCCCAGGCCGCTTCTGCTAGAATGGCTTCCATGGGAAAAAGTGTTTTGGGGAAAGGTCTGGCCGGGGTTTCCGCGCCCCTGAAAACGTGGCTCAGTTTCTGCCTGACGGTGGCTCTGGCGGCGCTCCTGGCGCTGGGGATGGCTCGGGTGGCCCGGGCCGAAGGGGAGCCTGCCGGGAACCTGGAGCCGGAAGCCCAGGAGGTGGCCCGACGCATTAACCAGATCCGGGCTCAGGCCGGCCTGCCTCCCTTGATTCTGCACCCCCTCCTGAGCCAGGCCGCGGCTGCCCACATCCAGGACATGATCGCCTCGGGCCGCTACGGTCACCTGGGCAGCGATGGCAGCCGGGTAGGCCAGCGCGTCGCCCGCACCGGCTACGTCCTGGATGGCTGGGCCGGGGAGATCTGGGCCGCCTACCGCACCCTGGACGAGACCTTCCGCTTCTGGATGACCGACCCGCCTCACCGCCAGAGCATCCTGAACCCACACTACCGGGAGATGGGGGTGGCCGCTTTCCCCCGCCCCCAGGGCCAGGGGCTGATCGTGGTGGTGGACTTCGCCACCGGCAGCCGGGGGACCGCAGCTCCCCGGAACCTGCCCCAACCCCAGCCTGCATCCGTCACCTCACCCCCCGCTGTCCAGCCCACGGACCCGATGACTGGCCAGAGCTACACCGTCCAGCCCGGGGACACCCTCTTCAGCCTGGGGCTGCGTTTTCGCGTTCCCTGGGAGGCCATCGCGGAGGTCAACGGCCTGACCGAGCGCTCCCTGCTCCAGGTGGGCCAGACCCTGCGCATCCCTCTGGGCCAGGAGCCGGTCACCGCGCCCGATCAGACCGAGCCCACCGCCTACACCGTGCAGCCTGGGGACACCCTGGCGGGCATCGCGGCTCGTTTCGGTCTCTCCTGGCAGGCACTGGCCAGGGTGAATGGCCTGAACGAGGCGAGCATCCTCCAGATCGGCCAGGTCCTGGAGATCCCTGGCCGGGAAAAGGCGACGGAGCGAACGCACCGGGTGCAGCCGGGGGAGACCGTGGTGGGCCTCGCCTATCGCTATGGCGTGGACTGGCGGGAACTGCTGGCCGTCAACCACCTGAGCCCGTCTGACCTGCTTCAGGTGGGCCAGACCCTGCGCATCCCCCAGGCCGGGCCGTGACGCGTCCGGGATGCGCGCGGAGGGCAGGGACATCTGTCCTGACTTTTCGGGACAAATGACATGTGAGCCCGGTCGATCCCTCTTCTATACTGGGTCAAACTGCACTGGATCAAAATTGGAGCGATCAGACTTTTTGATCCAATGCATCTTTCTTTTTGCGCGCACCCCACAATTTCAGCCATCGATATACCCAGCCCCATTCATCACGGATGTGCTGACCACTCCGGTTGTTGACTATCTGCCTTGTCTTCGAGGGCAGTAGCTGTCTTTTTTAACATCCACCTATCTGTCACGCTGCGAGGAGGGATGAATCGTGTTGACCGAACACGAAGCAGTCTCGAGTAAGAGGGGAGTGAGTTCATGAACAAGGATAACTCCGCTCTCAAAATCATCGGCCCAATTGTAGGCGCAGTCGTCTTGATCGTGCTCGTCTACATGGCCGTGAGCAACTTCCAGACCGACGTCCAGGCCACGGAGCCGGCAGCCCCGGCAGAGGCAGTGGCCGAGACCGGGGCCAAGGCGGAAGAAGCCGCTCCTGCCGAAGAGGCCGCAGCCCCGGAGGCCGCGGCTGAGGAGGCGACCAGCGAAGAGGCCGCGGCTGAGACCTCCGAGACCACGTCCGAGGCGGCGGCTCCGGCTGCCGAGCCGGTGGCCATGGCCGAGATCCAGGCGCCGGAGGATGTGGT
>WGCB01000775.1 GCA_015494005.1 Caldilineaceae bacterium | reverse complement strand
GGCCCAGAGGGCCCCGGCCGCGCCCGCCCAGAACGCGCCCACCACGAAGGCGAAGAGCCGGGTGTGGAAGACCCGCACGCCCCGGGCCGAGGCCACCAGCTCGTCCTCCCGCACGGCCACCATGTTGCGCCCATAGGGGGAGTGGACCAGGCGCCAGATCAGCACCAGGGCCAGGAGCATCCAGCCGTAGGCCCACCAGAGGTTGGTCAGCGGGGGGATGCCGTTGAGCCCCTTGGCCCCTCGAGTGACGGCCCGCCAGTTGTTGGCCACCACCCGCACGATGACCATGAGCCCCAGGGTGGCCACGGCCAGGTAGTGGCCCCGCAGGCGCAGCACCGGGATCCCCACCAGGAAGGCCAGGGCCCCGGCCAGCACTCCGCCGATGACGGTGGCCAGGGGGAAGGGCAGGGTCAGCCCCTGCAGCCAGGCCGGCAGATCCCGGAGCAGGCTGCTCTTCACCGTGACGGGCAGGGTGAGCAGGGCGGAACTGTAGGCCCCCACGGCCATGAAGGCGGCATGGCCCAGGGAGAAATCCCCGGTGTAGCCGTTGGTCAGGTTCAGGCTGGCGGTCAGGATGATGTTGATGGCGATGACCGCCAGGATGCGCTGGTAGTAGTTGTTCAGCCCCTGCCGGGCGGCGAAGAGCAGCAGGGCCATCAAGCCCAGGTAGATCAGGCCGTTGAGCAGCCGAGCTTGGCGTGGCGTCATGGTTCAGGCTCGCTCGTCGGTGGAAACCCCAAGGATGCCGTTGGGTCGGATGAGCAGGATGACCAGGAGCAGGCCGAAGACGAAGGCGTCCCGGTAGCCGGCGAACTCTGGCGGCAGAAAGCCCACGAAGAAGATCTCCGCGAAGCCCAGCAGATAGCCCCCCAGCACCGCGCCGGGGATGACCCCGATGCCCCCGATCACCGCGGCCACGAAGGCTTTCAGGCCGGGTAGGAAGCCCATGAAGGGCTCCACCGTCCCGAACTTGGCCGCCCACAGGAAGCCGGCCACCGCGGCCAGCGCGGAGCCAATGGCGAAGGCCGTGGCGATGACCTGGTCGATGTTGATGCCCATGAGGTGGGCCGCGCGCAGGTTCTCCGCGGAGGCCCGCATGGCAATGCCCAGCCGGGTGTAGCGCACGAAGAGAGTCAGCCCCACCATGAGGGCCACCGCCAGGGAGACGCTGAGCACGTCCAGGGTGGCGAAGGAGATGGCCCCCACCTGGTGCAGCTGGTTCACCCCCTCGGGCAGGTGGAAGGAGCGAGGCTGCGCGGTCAGGGTCATGATGGTGCTGTTCTGGATCACCGCACTCACGGCCAGGGAGGTGATGAGCATGGCCACCTCCGGCGCGCCCCGCAGGGGACGGTAGGCCACCCGCTCCATGAGCACCCCCACCCCGCCGATGATCAGCATGGGCAGGAGCACCGCCACCCCCAGGGGCAGGAAGCTGTTGGCCAGGAGGAAGAGGGCCAGGTAGGCCCCCCACATCATCAGGTCCCCGTGGGCGAAGTTGATCAGCCGCAGGATGCCGTAGACGATGGTCAGGCCGATGGCCACCAGGGCGTAGACGCTCCCCAGGTTCAGGCCGTTGATGAACTGCTGGGCGATGTAGGAAGAAGAGGGCATGGGATCCGGTGATTGGGTGATGGGGCAACGGGGCGATCGTTGCCGGTTGCGTGTTGAGTGTTGCCTGTTGAATGCTGCCTGTTGACCGTCCCTCACCCGCCCAGGTAGGCGGCCTGGATCTCCGGGTCGTTGGCCAGGGTGGCCGCGTCCCCGGAGAGGCGGATGCGACCGGTCTCCAGGACGTAGGCCCGGTCCGCGATGCGCAGGGCCTGGTAGGCGTTCTGCTCCACCAGCAGGATGGTCACCCCCTCCTGGTGCAGCTCCTGGATGATCTGGAAGATCTGCTCCACCAGCAGGGGCGCCAGGCCCAGGGAGGGCTCGTCCAGCAGGAGGACCCGGGGACGGCTCATGAGGGCCCGGGCGATGGCCAGCATCTGCTGCTCGCCGCCGCTAAGGGTGCCGGCCGCCTGGCTCCGCCGCTCCCGCAGCCGGGGGAAGAGCTGGTAGACCCGGTCCATGTCCTGGCGGATGCCGGCCCGGTCCTTGCGGTTGTAGGCGCCCAGGAGCAGGTTCTCGGCCACGCTCAGGCGACCGAAGATCAGCCGCCCCTCCGGGCAGTGGGAGATGCCCTGCTGCACGATCTTGTGGGGCGGTGTGCGGGTGAGGTCCTGGCCTTCCAGCCGGATCTGCCCCTGGCGCGGCCGGAGCACGCCGGAGATGGTGAGCAGGGTGGTGCTCTTCCCAGCGCCGTTGCTGCCGATGATGGTGACCAGCTCCCCGGCCTCCACCCGGAAGCTCACCCCTCGCAGGGCCTGGATGTTGCCGTAGTAGACGTGCAGGTCCTGGACTTCAAGCATGGTCGGCTGCCTGCCCCAGATAGGCCTGGATGACGTTGGGATCCTGGCGCACGGCCTCGGGCGTGCCCTCCGCGATGAGGCGGCCGTAGTTCAGCACCTGGATGCGCTGGCAGATGCCCATGACCACCTGCATGTTGTGTTCGATGAGCATGACGGTGAGCTGGAAGTGGCGGTGGATGGTCCGGATGGTCTCCATGAGGGCTTCGGTCTCCGTGGGGTTCATGCCCCCGGCCGGCTCGTCCAGCAGGAGGAGCTGGGGCGAGAGAGCCAGGGCCGAGGCGATCTCCAGGCGGCGCTGCTGGTTGAAGGAGAGGCGCTCCGCGGGCTGGTCGCGCACTTCGTCCAGGCCCAACAGATCCAGGAGGTGCCGGGCCTGCTCCTCCAGCCAGCGCTCCGCCTCGGTGAAGCGCCGGCTGCCCAGGAGCACCGCGTGCAGGGGCACGGCGCGGGTGGCCTGCAGGGCGATCTTCACGTTGTCCAGCGCGGTCAGGGGCTTGAAGAGGCGGATCTTCTGGAAGGTGCGGGCCATGCCCAGGCGGGCGATGGTCTCCGGCCGCTCCCGGGTGATCTCCCGGCCCCGGAAGTAGATCCGTCCAGTAGAGGGGGGGACGACTGGGCAGATCCCGGGTGGAGCCAGCACTGGCCCCATCGACGGGTCGCCTCGTCTGCTGACCCCAACCCTCAACTCCGACTCCCAGCGCTCCGCAAAATTTGCCGTCTGCGTCTGTACAATTCCGAGCCCAGCAAGTATACTTGAGATGACTGGCCTGCTGTCGCCTGGCGTCTCCTCCACGCCTCCGGCCATACCCATCCAGGACGACACGTCCGGGCGGATCCCTGGGGTGAGTTCCGCTTGCATTGGCTTGCATCGGCCCGAGGGATCCACGCGGATCGCCGTTACATCACCGTCACACAACCAAACTACAGCCACACAGACGAAGGAGTTGATTCGATGACGAATCCAACGAGGGTCCCCAGCGATTTGGAGATTGCCCAGGCGGCCAAGCTGCTCCCCATCCAGGCCATCGCCGAGCAGATGGGTCTGGACTCGGACGACATCGAGCTCTACGGCAACTACATGGCCAAGATCAAGCTGGAGGCGCTGGAGAAACTCCAGGACCGGCCCAACGCCAAGTACATCCTGGTGACGGCCATCACCCCCACGCCCCTGGGCGAGGGCAAGTCCACCACCACCGTGGGGCTGGGCCAGGGCATGTACCACGTGGGCAAGACGGCCACCATCGCCATCCGCCAGCCCTCCCAGGGGCCCACCTTTGGCATCAAGGGGGGCGCGGCCGGGGGTGGCTACAGCCAGGTGGTCCCCATGGAGCAGTTCAACCTGCACATGACCGGGGACATCCACGCGGTGACCGCGGCCAACAACCTGCTGGCGGCCATGATCGACAACCACATCTACCAGGGCAACCCCCTGGGCATCGACCCCTACAGCGTCACCTGGCGGCGGGTGGTGGACGTGAACGACCGGGAGCTGCGCAACATCGTGGCCGGGCTGGGCAGCCGCACGGACGGCCGGCCCCACCAGACGGGCTTCGACATCAGCGTGGCCAGCGAGGTGATGGCCATCCTGGCTCTGACCACCAGCCTGCGAGACATGCGGGAGCGGCACGGGCGCATCACCATCGGCGCCACCCGGGACAAGCAGCCTATCACCGCGGAGATGCTCAAGGCGGCCGGGGCCATGACCGTGCTCATGAAGGAGGCCATCAAGCCCAACCTCTTCCAGACCCTGGAGAACACCCCGGCTCTGGTCCACGCCGGCCCCTTCGCCAACATCGCCCACGGCAACAGCTCCATCCTGGCCGACTACATCGGCATCAAGACCGCGGACTACCTGATCACCGAGGCCGGCTTCGGCGCGGACATCGGCGCGGAGAAGTTCTTCAACATCAAGTGCCGCTACAGCGGTCTCAAGCCGGACGCGGCCGTGCTGGTCACCACGGTGCGGGCCATGAAGCTGCACACGGGCAAGTACCGGGTGCGGCCGGGCCGCCCCCTGCCAGAGGAGATGCTCAAGGAGAACCCGGAGGACGTGATCCTGGGGGCCGCCAACCTGCGCAAGCAGACGGAGAACATCCAGAAGCATGGGGTGAGCCCGGTGGTCTGCATCAACCGCTTCCCCACGGACCACGACAGCGAGGTGGAGGCCATCTTCCAGGTGGCCAAGGAGATGGGCGTGCGCTGCGCGGTCTCCAACCACTGGGCCGAGGGCGGCAAGGGCGCGGTGGAGCTGGCCAAGGCGGTCATCGAGGCCGCGGACGAGCCCAACCAGTTCCACTTCCTCTACGACCTGGATCTGCCCATCAAGAAGAAGATCGAGATCATCGCCACGGAAATCTACGGCGCGGGCCGGGTCACCTACGAGAGCCTGGCCGAGCGGCAGATCAAGCAGTACGAGGAGCAGGGCTTCGGCAAGCTGCCCATCTGCATGGCCAAGACCCACCTGAGCCTGAGCCACGACCCCAACCTGAAGGGCGCGCCCTCGGGCTTCACCTTCCCCATCCGGGAGGTGCGGGCCAGCGTGGGCGCCGGTTTCATCTATCCCCTGGCTGGCCAGATGCGCACCATGCCCGGCCTGCCCAAGTCCCCGGCCGCGGAGCGAGTGGACATCGACCCGGAGACGGGCCAGGTGGTGGGGCTGTTCTGAGTGGGGAATTCGAATGGGGAATGCGGAATGGGGAATGCGGAATGGAAATTCGGAGAGTGGGGTAGGCGGATGTGAGGGGTGAGTGAGCGATTTGGCGACTGGACGACCGGGTGATCGGGTGGCCGAGTGCCTCCCATCACCCAGCCGTCCAGCCATCGAGCCACCCACTCACCTGCTGGATCGCAAGGAGGTGTACCATGGCGCGACGAAAGCGCGAACCCATGTCCCATGTGGACCACGCCTGGTTGATGATGGATCGGCCCAACAACCGCATGATCATCAACGGGGTGCTGATCTTCGAGGAGAAGATCGACTTCGACCGGTTCCGGTCCGTGATCGAAGAGCGTCTGCTCCAGTTCGACCGCTTCCGCATGCGCGTGGTGGAGCCCCGCACCTCCCTGGGCCGGGCCTACTGGGAGGAAGATCCCTTCTTCGACATCCGCTCCCACCTCCACCGCATCGCCCTGCCCGCCCCCGGGGACCAGAAGGCCCTGGAGGAGCTGGTGGGCAATCTCGTCAGCCAGCCCCTGGACCGCTCCCAGGCCCTGTGGGAGTTCTACGTGGTGGAGAACTACGACGGCGGCAGCGCGGTCATCGGGCGCTTCCACCACTGCATCGCGGACGGCATCGCCCTGGTGCGGGTCCTCCTCTCCCTGGCCGACGCCAGCCCGGAAGGCCAGGAGACGGCCCGCTCCCGCCGCAAGAAGAAAGGGGGCTGGAACCCTCTCCGCCCCCTTCTGCGCCGGGCTGGCCGCCTGGTGGGCACGGCCATGGACCTGAGCGGCACCCTCCTCTCCGAGGGCTGGGAGATCGCCACCAACCCGGCCCACCTGCTGGAACTGGCGGACAAGGGCAGTCGCCTCTCCCTGGACAGCCTGGACATCATGCGCAAGCTGCTCATCGCCCCGCCGGACAACAAGACCCTCTTCAAAGGGGAGCTGGGGGTGGCCAAACGGGTGGCCTGGGCCACGCGCATCCCCTTGGAGGACGTGAAGAAGGTCAAGAACGTGATGGACGCCACGGTCAACGACGTGCTCATGGCCGCGGTGACCGGGGCCCTGCGCCGCTACCTCATTGATCGGGGGGACGATCCCACGGGCAAGGAGATCCGGGCCATGATCCCGGTGAACCTGCGCCCCCTGACTGGCCCCATCGAGATGGGCAACCGCTTCGCCCTGGTCAACCTGACCCTGCCCATCGGCGTGGAAGACACCCTGGACCGGCTCTTCGAGGTGAAGCACAACATGGATCGCATCAAGCAGTCCCCGGAGCCGTTCATCACCTACCAGCTCCTCAACACCCTGGGCCTCATGCCCGGGGACCTGGCCAGCCAGCTCATCAACTTCTTCGCCAGCAAGGCCAGCCTGGTCCTGACCAACGTGCCCGGCCCCCAGGAGCCCCTCTACATCGCCGGCTCCCGGCTGAAGAAGCTGGTCTTCTGGGTGCCCCAGTCCGGCAGCATCGGCATGGGGGTCAGCATCTTCAGCTACGTGGGGGAGATCACCCTGGGCGTCCTCACCGACGAGAAGTTGGTGCCGGATCCCGAGACCATCGTGGACTACTTCTACACCGAGTTCCAGGAGCTCCTCTATCTGGCCGAGCTGCCGGAGATGGAGGAGACGGCCCGGGTCCGTCGCCGCCAGGTGATGGCCCGGCGGGAGGCCGCGGCCCAGGAAGCCCCCAGCCCCGACGGTCAGGAGAGCCCCAGCCAGGAGATCCCGGTCCTCCAGGAAGCGGCGGAGGCGGACACCGTGGCCATGGCCGAGGCCCTCCTGAACCAGTACATGGCCCTGAAAGAGGATCCCGAGCCCTGGCGCTGCAAGGCCATCACCAAGGCAGGAACCCGCTGCAAAAACCGGGCCATGAAAGGCTCCCAGTACTGCCGAGTGCACCAGAAAGAGGCCGAGGAGGTTGGATGAGGCGGCGATAAGCCTCCCAACCTCCCAACCTCCCAGTCTCCCTGTCTCCCAGTCTCCTCGCGCCCCCTTCTTGCC
>WGCB01000774.1 GCA_015494005.1 Caldilineaceae bacterium | reverse complement strand
GCTTTTGAGTAGAGGCATGATCTGGGTCCTGGGGGTGGCTAGATGGTAGAGAGCAGGCTAGATCGTTGTGAACAGACGAAGGGAGGAGGCCCTCCCATCGGGTTGATTGGTGGATTCGTTGATCGGATGCCGCCCGTGCGGGTCGCGGATCGGGAGAGGAGCGAGGTGTTATCGTCCCTTGAACTCCGGCTTCCGCTTCTCCAGGAAGGCCCGCATGCCCTCCTTCTGGTCCTCGGTGGCGAAGAGGAAGTAGAAGAGCCGCTCCTCCAGCTGGAGGCCCTCCTCCAGGGTCATCTCGAAGGCCTTGTTCACCGCTTCCTTGGCCAGCTGGACGGCCACAGGCGCTCGGGCGGCGATGGAGGCGGCCAGTTTGATGGCCTCGTCCAGGTAGACCTCCACCGGCGCCACCCGGTTGGCCAGGCCGTGTTGCAGGGCCTCCTGCGCGCTGAGCCGCCGGTCGTTCAGGACCATCTCCATGGTCAGGTACTTGCCCAGGACTCGAGCCAGGCGCTGGGTGCCCCCGGCCCCGGGCATGATGCCGATGTTGATCTCCGGCTGGCCGAACTGGGCTGTCTCCGAGGCCACGATCATGTCGCAGGTGAGGGCCAGCTCGCAGCCGCCGCCCAGGCAGTAGCCGCTCACCGCGGCGATGATGGGCTTGCGGATGCGGCCGATCCGGTGCCAGCGCTCGGAGAGGTGGCTGCCCAGCATCTTCACCGGATCCATGGTGGCCATCTCGCCGATGTCCGCGCCGGCGGAGAAAGCCCGCTCGTTGCCGGTGATGACGATGGCGCCCACCTCCGGGTCCGCGTCGAAGGCCTGGAGCGCGTCCCAGAGCTCGTCCATGAGCAGGGGGCGCAGGGCGTTCATGGCCTTGGGGCGGTTCAAGCGGATGAGGCCCACCCGGTCGTCCCGTTTTTCCACCAAAATATCCTGGTACTCGTTCATGGTTCGGCTCCGTGGTTGGGAAAACTGGAAGTTGGGAGTTTAAGAGTTGGGAGTTGGAAGTTGGGAGTTGGAAGCTGGTGGGGGATCTATCGCCCCTTGAACTGGGCCTCTCGTTTCTCCAGGAAGGCTTGGACGCCCTCCGCGTGGTCCTCTGTGGCCCCGGCCACATCCTGGAGCATGGCCTCGTACTCCAGGACCTCGGCCAGGGGAGCGTCCAGGGCTTTGTTGAAGATGCGCTTGGTCAGGCCGATGGCGCGGGTGGGTCCGCTGGCCAGGCGCTGGCTCCACTCGTTGACCGTGGCCTCCAGGTCCAGGGCCGGCACCACCTGGTTGACCAGGCCCAGCTCCAGCGCGGTGTGGGCGGAAACAGGCTCGCCGGTGATCATCATCTCCAGGGCCTTGGTGGGGCCGGCCAGGCGGGTCAGCAGCCAGGAGACGCCCGTGTCCGGCACCAGGCCGATGCGAATGAAGGCGCTGATGAAGCTGGCCTCCTCGCTGGCGATGCGGATGTCCGTGGCCAGGGCGATGCCCACCGCGGCCCCGGCCGCTACCCCGTTGATGGCCCCGATGATGGGCTTCTCCAGCCCCCGCATCTGGGCGATGATGCGGTTGAAGCCGTGGCGCAGGTGCTCGCTGATGACCAGGTCCCCTTTGGTCTGGAACTCGGCCAGGTCCTGCCCGGCAGAGAAGGCCCGGCCGGCGCCGGTCAGCACCAGGGCTCGGACCGCGTCGTCCCGGGCGGCCTGCTTCAGGGCCTGGGAGAGCCCCTGGGTCATGGCGCTGTCGAAGGCGTTCAGCTTCTGGGGGCGGTTCAGGGTGATGGTGGCCACCCCGTCCTTCACGCTGTAGAGGACCGCTTCCTGGCTCATGGCTTCCTCCTTTGGAAGATGGCTGAGGCTGGTTGGCTGAGGACAGTCACCGGGGGCAGATGACATGGGTTGGACCGGCGAATTGAGGTTGTTGCGCCCTTTTCTGGATCACCGATTCTATTATCTGTCACCTGCGCCGTTCTGACAAGTGTTTGCCCTGGACTGAATTTTGACACCGCTACGTACTTTTCCTTAAAATTAGAGGGTTACAGAACCGGCCTCGCGCCCAAGCGCTCCGGTCCATGCACACCTTGAAATGCTTTCGCGTGACGACAGCCACGCTCATCCGAGGAAGAAGCGCTCATGAAATGGCTTTCCACCAACGACATCCGCAAGCTCTGGCTGGACTACTTCCACGAGCGGGGACATGAGATCGTGCCCAGCAGCAGCCTGGTGCCCGAGAACGATCCCACCCTCCTCTTCACCAACGCGGGCATGGTCCAGTTCAAGGACGTCTTCCTGGGCCTGGAGAAACGCCCCTACAAGCGGGCCGTCACCGCCCAGAAGTGCCTGCGGGTCTCGGGCAAGCACAACGACCTGGAGGAGGTGGGTCCCAGCCCCCGGCACCACACCTTCTTCGAGATGCTGGGCAACTTCTCCTTCGGGGACTACTTCAAGAAGGAGGCTATCGAGTTCGCCTGGGACCTCCTGGTGAACGTGCTGGAACTGCCCGTGGAGCGGCTCTGGTTCACCGTCTACACCGACGACGACGAGGCCGAGGCCCTCTGGCAGCAGGTGGGCGCCGCCCCGGATCGCATCCTGCGCTTCGGCAAGAAGGACAACTGGTGGTCCATGGGCGACGTGGGCCCCTGCGGCCCCTGCTCGGAGATCCACTACTACTG
>WGCB01000773.1 GCA_015494005.1 Caldilineaceae bacterium | reverse complement strand
TGGCCAGCCGAGCCGGGGCCGTGATCCTGGCGGCCCTGCTGCTCCTGCTGCTGGCGATCCTGCTGGTCACCTACCTGCCCCAGGTGGATCGCTCCCAGGACCGGCGAGCCCGGCAGCTGTGGGAGGGCATCCTGGCCGCGTCCCCGCCGGCGGACGCGCTGCTGGTGAGCAACGACCGGGACGAGATAGTCCCCCTCTACTACCTGCAGGCGGTGGAGGGCCGGGCCCCGGGTCTGACCGGCCTCTTCCCCCTCATCACCCAGGAGCCCCGCTTCCAGGATGTGGGCGGGGTGGTGGAGACGGCCCTGGCATCCGGCGAAGGCCGGCCCGTCTTCCTGATCAAGGCCATGCCCGGCCTGGAGGTGAAGTTCGACCTGGTCCCCGGCCCGGCTCCCCTGGTGCGGGTGACCGGGCTGGCCGTCCAGGGTCCGCCCCAACGGCGGGTGGAGCAGCCCCTGGGGCCCCTGACCCTGGTGGGCTACGACTGGCAGCCAGCGGACGAGGGCGTCCAGGTGGCCCTCACCTGGCGGGTGGAGGCCCGGCTGGAGGACGACTACACCACCACGGTCCAGCTCTTCGACGCCCAGGGGCAGAAGCTGGCCCAGGACGACGCGCCGCCGGGCGGGGTCTTCTACCCCACCTCCCTCTGGAAGCCCGGGGAGCGGCTGCAGGAGGTCCATCACCTGGCCCTGCCCCCGGACTCGCGCCCGGTCCGCATGCTGGTGGGCATGTACGCCGGTCCTGAGCTGACTCCCCTGGCCCCGGCGATAGAGGTGATCCTGGAATGAGGGCCGAGAGAGCAACGTCCACCCAACGTGATCTGCCAAGCTGAGGTGACCCTGTGAGACCATCCAACACCGCCTTGAAAAGTGAGTTCGTCGTCGCCCAGGACGCCATCCGCTCGGATCGGCGGGGCCCGGTGCGCTGGATCGCCTCCCACGTGCGGCGCAGCTGGTGGATCGGCCTGATCGCCCTCATCGGCGCCTTCGGCAACGCGGCCCTGGCCGCGGCCATCCCCGTCTACACCGGCATGGCCTTCAACGCGGTCCAGGGGACCCCGCCCAACCTGCGGGCCCTGCTCTGGGCCTCCTTCCTGGTGGTGGGCAGCCAGGTGGTGCGGGGGCTGGTCCAGTTCGGCCGCAACTCGGGCAGCGAGGTGCTGGGCCAGCGGCTGGAACGGGACGCCCGCCAGGAGCTCTACGCCTCCCTCCTGGGCAAGGACATGCGCTTCCACGACAGCTACCCCACAGGCGAGATGATGGCCCGGGCCACCAACGACGTCCACGAGCTGGCCCTGATGATGGCGCCGGGGCTGAACCTGGTCATCGGCTCGGCCAACTTCCTGGTCATGCCCCTGCTGGTGGCCCCCAGCATCCATCCGGCCCTGATCGCCACCCCCGCGGCCTTTGCCCTCCTCTACGTCCTGGCCCTGGGCCAGTACCTGCGCCAGCTCAACCCGGTGACCAACCGGGTGCGGGAGAGCTTCGGCGACATGAACGCGGTCCTGACCGAGGCCATCGAGGGCATCGAAACGGTGAAGGGCGCGGCCCAGGAGGAGCGGGAGATCCGGCGTTTCCTGGAGCGGGCCCAGGCTGTGCGGGAGGCCTTCGTGGCCCAGGGGCGCATGGAGGCCCGCTTCCTGCCCCTGCTCCTGCTGGGCATCGCCCAGGGGACGGCCCTCTGGCACGGGCTGGTCCTCTTCCGGGCCGGGGCCATCACCGTGGGGGACGTGGTGGCCTACATGGGGCTCATCGCCCTCTTCGGCTTCCCGGTCTTCGTCTCCCTCTTCGCCTACTCCCAGGTCTCCTCGGGCATCTCCAGCGCCCGGCGCATCCTGGAGCTGCTCCGGGCCGAGACCAGCCTAGACCGCAACGAGGGGGGCTACGCCCAGCCCATGCGAGGGGAGATCCGCTTCGATAACGTGACCTTCCGCTACGACCTGGGGGCGCTGGGCATCCCCTCACCGGAGGCGCCCTCGGCGCAGGGCCGGCCGGTGCTCCAGGATGTGAGCTTCTCCGTGGAGGCGGGACAGACCCTGGCCCTGGTAGGCCAGACCGGTTCGGGGAAGAGCACGGTGGCCAAGCTGATCAACCGCATCTACGACGTGGACCAGGGCCGGGTCCTGGTGGATGGGGTGGATGTGCGGGCGTGGGATCTGGCGGCCCTGCGCCGGCAGATCTCCATCATCGAGCAGGATGTCTTCCTCTTCAGCCGCACCATCGCGGAGAACATCGCCTTCGGCAAGCCGGACGCCACCCAGGAGGAGATCGAGGCAGCGGCCAAGGCGGCCCAGGCCCACGATTTCATCGTCCGTTTTCCTGAGGGATACCACACCAAAGTGGGGGAACGGGGGGTCATGCTCTCCGGGGGGCAGCGCCAGCGCATCGCCCTGGCCCGGGCCTTCCTCACGGACCCGGCCATCCTCATCCTGGACGACTCCACCAGCGCCATCGACAGCGCCACCGAGGACAAGATCCAGCAGGCCATCCAGGCGGCCTCCAGCGGGCGGACCACCATCCTCATCACCCATCGCCTCTCCCAGATCCGCTGGGCGGACAAGATCGTGGTCATGCGCAAGGGGCGGGTGGCCGCGGTGGGCGTCCACGAGGAGCTCCTGCGCACCTCCCCTGCCTACCGGGACATCTTCGCCCGCTACACGTGATGGCCCCTGGCCGGACTGCCTGAACGTCACGGCCGGTGGGCCAGGTCGATCTGCTGGCGCAGCTCCTCCCGGGCCGCCCGCAGGTTCTCCTTGACCTGGAAGAAGACCGCCTCGCTGAACCCCATCTCCCCAGAGAAGAGCAGCCCCTCCAGCGTCTCCACCACCCGCAGCAGCTTCGCCTCCAGCAGCTCCACCGTGGTCCCGTAGAGGGACTCGGGCAGGAAAACCAGGAGCAGCACCAGGAGCACCAGGCCGAAGCCCAGGATCTGCGCGCCCATCTCCCCCAGTCCGCGCAGGAGGAAGAACTGGAGCAGGAACCAGAGGGCCAGGCTGATGCCCATCATGTGCCAGCGGGTGATGGGCTGGGCCGGCGTCAGATCCTGGAGTGGGCCGGCCAGCTCCTGGTACTCCTTGAGCCCTCGCAGCCAGCGGTTGAAATCGCGGCAGTGGGCCACGCTCACCCGGCTCTGGTCGTGGCGGGCCAGATCCAGGGCCTGTTCCCGGCATTGCTGGGCGATGTCGTAGAACTCTTTGCGGGTCAGTTTGCGGGTCGCTTTTCCGGCCATGACCGCTCCGGGAGCAAGGAGGGTTACCGAGCCAGCCAGAGGGAGAGGAGGAGCAACCCGGTGGTGAGGAGTGCGGCGTAGGAGGTGGCTTCTTCCACCAGACGGCCGGCCTGGCGGCTGTAGGGTTGGGCGTAGGCCTGGGCGCAGGCTCGGATCAGGGGGGGCATGCCGAAGAGGCCCAGCAGGCTCCAGGTAGGCAGGTACCCCAGGGCCACCAGCACCACCAGGCTGGCGAAGGCCAGGACGGCGATCACAATGGCCAGGATCAGGGCCCGCTCCGGCCCCAGGAGCACCACCAGGGTCTGCTTGCGCAGCTTCCAGTCCCGCCGCCAGGTGACGAAGGCGGGCCCCAAGCCGGTGAGCAGAGCCAACAGGGCCAGGGGAAGCATGTCGGCCAGGGACACAGCGTCCAGGTGCTGGGTCTGGGCGTAGAAGGCGGCGATCATGGGCAGCCAGCCCAGGCCCAGGAAGAGGATCAGCTCGCCCAGGCCCCAGCCCCGGTAGCCCAGGGCCATGGGCGGCCCGGCGTAGATGGCGAACAGGAAGAGCTCCAGCCAGCCGAAGAACCAGAGAGGCCAGCCCACCAGCAGGCCCAGCCAGAGCGTGGCCATGACGCTCACGCTGGCACTGATGAAGGCCATGCTGCGCACCGTCCCGGGACGGACCACCCGGCGGCGCAGGACGGTCAGCCCGTCCAGGCCCGAGCCGTTGATACCCCCAGGCGGCACCGCTCGCCCCTGGGCCCGGCGGTAGTCCTGGTAGGTGATCCAGAGGTGGAGGAAGAGCAGGGCCCCACCGTGGGCCAGGAAGCTCAGGCCCAGGAGCAGGCCGTCCACCCGTCCTGCCAGCCACCAGACCAGCCCTCCCGCCCAGAGCAGGGGGGTCAGCAGGGCCGGCAGCCGGTCCATACGGGCCAGGAGCAGGGAGAGCCGCCCCGGATCCGTGGGGATGGGCCGGACCGACGCGGCGGGTCGGGCGTCCTGGGCCGGGCGAGTCGGTTCGGCTGGGGGGATCCGGGTGAGATCGTTGCTCAACATGGCGGATGGCTCACGGCGTCGTGGGGGAATTGTTTGGTGTCAAACACACCCATTCTAGCACGGGGCATTCTGTAGCGTCAAAAAGTGGAAAATTTCTTAGGGTGAAGTTTGGGCCGGGAAACGGCCTGCGCCCCGCGGCCCCCGGCTGAGAAACGGTGACGAAGGACGGCAGACAGTAGACGGTAGCTGGTTTCTGGTTGGGTCTTCGACCGTTCCATAGCCATTCGATCATCCCGTCATCCTGACCCCAGTCGTCCAGTCGCCTATCGTTCCACCCGCCACAGCTCGAAAAGCGGCGTGCCGTCTCGTTGAAAGAACGTTTTCTCCAGCACCGGCGTTCCACCGGAGAGATGGGCCTGGTCCAGGAAGGCCTGGCGGCGCCCCTGGAAGACGGTGAACGCCGGCGCGTGGAGAAGGTAGACGTTGTCGGGATTGGCCAGGAAGAGGCCCAGCCGCTGGGCAAAGCCCGGATCCGGCTGGTCCAGAGTCTCGTAGCCGAAGATCTCGATGGGGGTCACCGTGCCCTGGCTCAGGAAACGCACCGGCGCGTCCATGCCCCAGTCCAGGGCGATGGGAGCGCCCATGCCGTTGTAGCGCAGGTGATAGGCCAGGGCGTAGCTGGCGTCCGAGTGGTCCGCCAGGCCGCCGCTCCGGCTCAGGTCCCGGTGATAGCCCAGGCTGGCCGTCGCGTCCAGGAGCAGCCAGACGATCACCCCCAGGGCCGCAGCCAGGGCGAGTCTGTCCCGGCTCTGGAGGGCCATCCGCAGGGAGGCCAGCCCGCCCTCCGGGAAGAGGGTGGCCAGGAAGAGGCCCAGTAGCCCGGCCAGCACCAGGTGGATCAAGGCGTAGTGGGTGACGAAGAGGTCGCTCACAGTGAAGGTGC
>WGCB01000772.1 GCA_015494005.1 Caldilineaceae bacterium | reverse complement strand
CCCCGGGGCTACGGCATGGACCCGGATGCCATCTACCACACCCCGGACCTACCCCCCACCCACAACTACCACGCCCTCTACCGCTGGCTGGCCACGCCCCAGGAGGAGGGGGGCTGGGGCGCGGACGCGCTGGTCCACATGGGCAAGCATGGCACGCTGGAGTGGCTGCCCGGCAAGGGCGTGGGCCTGAGCCGGGAATGTTTCCCCGACGCCTTCCTGGCCGACCTGCCCCTCATCTACCCCTTCATCATCAACAACCCGGGGGAGGGCGCCCAGGCCAAGCGCCGGGCCCACGCGGTCATCGTGGACCACATGATCCCGCCCATGACCAGCGCGGAGGTCTACGGCGAGCTGGCCCTCCTCACCCAGTTGGTGGACGAGTACTACCAGGTGGAGCAGATGGACCCCTCCAAGCTGCCCCTGATCCAGCAGCAGATCTGGGAGCTCATGCAGGCGGCCAACCTGGACCGGGACATCGCGGAGATGATGCGCTTCGTGGACCACGGGGACCACACCCACGAGTGGGACGGCAGCTTCACCGAGGACGGCACGCCCCTGACCCTGGCCGAGATGCAGGCCACGGATTTCCAACACCTGCTGGAGGACATCGACGGCTACCTCTGCGAGCTGGGCAGCCTCCAGATCCGGGACGGGCTGCACATCCTGGGCCACGTGCCCGAGGGCGACCAACTCTGCCACCTGCTCCGGGCCCTGACCCGCATCCCCAACGGGCCTGTGCCCAGCCTGCGGGCCGGGGTGGCGGAGGCCCTGGGCTGGGAGCTGGACGCACTCCTGGAGGCCCGGGGCAAGCGCCTGCCCCAGGGCGAGTGGCGCTGCACCTTGCGCGGAGAGGAGCGGGTCTGCGCCACCCACAGCGACGTGCTGGAGACGGTGGACGCCCTCTGCCTGGCCCTGCTCCAGGGGCTGGAGGCCCGGGATTTCCATCCCCAGGCCGTGGAGCCGGTGCTCCAGGAGGTCCTGGGGGACGCGCCCCAGCTCTCCGCGGCCCGGCCGGCCCTGATCCAGGTGCTCACCTTCGCCTCCCAGGAGCTGGTCCCCTTGATCCGCCAGAACGACGCGGAGCTGGAGCATCTCCTCCACGCGCTGGAGGGGGGCTACGTGCCTGCGGGGCCGGCCGGCGCGCCCACCCGGGGCATGGCCCACATCCTGCCCACGGGCCGCAACTTCTACGCGGTGGACCCCCGGGCCATCCCCAGCCAGGCCGCCTGGCGGGTGGGCCAGCAGCTGGCCGAGGAGGTGCTCCAGCGCTACCAGCAGGAGGAGGGGCGCTTCCCGGAGCGGGTGGGCATCAGCATCTGGGGGACCAGCGCCATGCGCACCCACGGGGACGACATCGCCCAGTGCTTCGCCCTGCTGGGGGTGCGTCCCGTCTGGCAGGCGGAGAGCCGCCGCCTGGTGGACGTGGAGGTCATCCCCCTGGAGGAGCTGGGCCGGCCCCGGGTGGATGTGCTCATGCGCATCAGCGGCTTCTTCCGGGACGCCTTCCCCCACCTGCTGGAGCTCATGGACCGGGCGGTGCAGCTGGTGGCCCACCTGGACGAGCCGGTGGAGCGCAACTTCGTGCGCAAGCATTTCCTGGCCGACCTGGCCCAGCAGTTCGCGGCCGGCTTGACGGACCAGGAGGCGGCCCGCCGGGCCAGCTTCCGCATCTTCGGCAGCAAGCCCGGCTCCTACGGCGCGGGGATCCTGCCCCTGATCCACGAGCGCAACTGGCAGGACGAGTCGGACCTGGCCCAGGCCTACATCAACTGGGGCGGCTACGCCTACGGCCAGGGCGTCTACGGCCAGGACGCTCGAGAGGAGTTCCGCACGGTCCTGGGCGGGGTGCAGGTGGCGGTGAAGAACCAGGACAACCGGGAGCACGACATCTTCGACAGCGACGACTACCTCCAGTACCACGGCGGCATGATCGCAGCCATCCGGGCCCTGAACGGCCGCAACCCCAAGGCCTACTTCGGGGACAACAGCGACCCAGAGCGGGCCCAGGTCCGCACCCTGCAACAGGAGGCCTACCGGGTCTTCCGCAGCCGGGTGGTGAACCCCAAGTGGATCAAGAGCATCCGGCGTCACGGCTACAAAGGAGCCCTGGAACTGGCCGCCACGGTGGAGTATCTCTTCGGCTACGACGCCACGGCCCAGGTGGTGGAGGACTGGATGTACGAGCAGACCGCTCAGACCTACGCCCTGGACCCGGAGATGCAGGCCTTCTTCCGCCAGAGCAATCCCTGGGCCCTGCAGGGCATCGCGGAGCGGCTCCTTGAGGCGGCCCAGCGGGAGATGTGGGCCCAGCCGGATCCGGCCCTCCTGGCCCAGCTGCGGGAGCTCTATCTGGCGCTGGACGGGGAGCTGGAAGGACGAGATGCCTGACGTCATGCGTTCCGTGCAATTCGCTCAACCAATCCAGTCACCTTGCCATCTTGCCACCCATGAGGTCTTGTCAACCATGAGGTCACGTCCATGAACACGACGCCAT
>WGCB01000771.1 GCA_015494005.1 Caldilineaceae bacterium | reverse complement strand
CCCTTCACCCCTTCACCCTTTCACCCTTTCACCCTTTCACCCTTTCACCCTTTCACCCCTTCACCTCTCCATCCCCTTCACCCCCTCACCTCGCCACCCTCGCGGCCTGCACCCCCTCGTTCGCCGCTTCGATGGCCGCCACCTTCTCCCGGGGCGCCACGTGCCAGAAGAGCTGCCGATGGGTGTCCCAGTCCTCCAGGATGCTCTGGGCCCGGATGGAGCCGGTCTTCTCGAAATGGGCCTGGCTCAGGCTGCGCAGGAACGGGTCCTCCTCGCCCCCGCTCAGGCGCCGGATGGCGATGAGCTCCGGGTTGTAGCGCCGCTGGAAGCGCTCGTCGATGTCGTAGATGTAGGCCTGGCCGCCGGTCATCCCGGCCCCGAAGTTGCGCCCCGTCTCTCCCAGGACCACCACGGTGCCTCCGGTCATGTACTCGCAGCCGTGATCCCCCACGCCTTCCACCACGGCCACCGCCCCGCTGTTGCGGACGGCGAAACGCTCCCCGGCTCGGCCGGCCGCGAAGAGTCGGCCCCCGGTGGCCCCGTAGAGGACTGTGTTGCCCAGGATCACGTTGCGGTGGGGCACGAAGAGGGCCTCCTCCGGCGGGCGGATGACGATCTCGCCGCCGCTCATGCCCTTGCCCACGTAGTCGTTGGCCTCGCCGATGAGGGCCAGGTGCAGGCCGTTGATCCCGAAGGCCCCGAAGCTCTGCCCCGCGGAGCCGGTGAAGGTGATGCTCACCTGGCCCTCGGGCAGGCCCGCGTCCCCGTAGCGCAGGGCCAGCTGACCCGCCAGCTTGGCCCCAACCGTGCGCTCCGTGTTGCGGATGGTGTGGGAGAGGTGGACCGGCGCCTCCGGGTTGGCCCGTAGGCTGGCCAGGACCTGCTCCACGATGCGCTCGCCCACGTGGCCCTCCTCGGCAGGGCGCTCGTTCCGGGGCAGGACGTTGCGCCGGGCGCTGCCCGTGTCCGGCACGTAGAGCAGGGGGCTCAGATCCATGAAGCCCGCCTCCCGGCCGTGGACCACCTGCTCCAGCATCTCCGGGTGGCCGATGACCTCGTCCAGGCTGCGGAAGCCCAGGTCCGCCAGGATCTGGCGCACATCCTCCGCGATGTGCATCATCATGTGCATGACCATCTCCGGCGTGCCGTCGAACTTGGCCCGCAGCTCGGGCCGCTGGGTGGCCACCCCTACCGGGCAGCTGTTCTTGTGGCAGACCCGGGCCATGATGCAGCCCTCGGCGATCATGGCGCTGGTGCCGAAGCTGAACTCGTCCGCGCCCAACATGGCCGCCATGACCACGTCCCGCCCGGTGGCCAGGCCCCCGTCTGTGCGCAGGGTGACTCGGGTGCGCAGGCCGTTGGCCAGGAGCACCTGGTGGGTCTCGGCCAGGCCCAGCTCCCAGGGCAGCCCCGCGTTCTTCACGCTGCTCAGGGGGCTGGCGCCGGTGCCGCCGTTGGCCCCGCTGATCAGGATCACGTCCGCGAAGCCCTTGGCCACGCCGGCGGCGATGGTCCCCACGCCCATCTCCGCCACCAGCTTCACGCTCACCTTGGCCTGGGGGTTCACCGTCTTCAGGTCGTAGATGAGCTGGGCCAGATCCTCGATGCTGTAGATGTCGTGGTGGGGCGGCGGGCTGATGAGGGCCACGCCCGGCGTGCTGTGGCGCAGGGTGGCGATCTCCACCGTCACCTTGTGGCCGGGCAGCTGACCGCCCTCCCCGGGCTTGGAGCCCTGGGCCATCTTGATCTGCAGCTCCTCCGCGCTCATCAGGTACTCGGGCGTGACGCCGAAGCGGCCGGAAGCCACCTGCTTGATGCGGCTGGCCCGCTCGGTGAAGTAGCGATCCTTGGCCTCGCCCCCTTCCCCGCTGTTGCTCATGCCCCCCAGCCGGTTCATGGCCACGGCCAGGACCTGGTGGGCCTCCGCGCTGAGGGCGCCGTGGCTCATGGCTGCGGTGCTGAAGCGGCGCAGGATCCGCTCCGCTGGCTCCACCTGCTCCACCGGGACGGGCGGGCGGCTGGAGCGGAAGTCCAGGAGGTGGCGGGGGGCCAGGCGCATGCCGTTGATCAGCGCCGCGTAGCGCCGGTAGGCCGCCACTCGCTCCTCTGGGGACGGGGCGCGCACGGCCAGCTGCAGCTGCTTCACCGTCTCCGGGTTCCACTCGTGGACCTCCCCGCCTCGCCGGGGCTTGAAGTAGCCCCAGCTCTCCAGCCTCGGCGTGCGGGGGCCCTCCTGGGGCGGGTAGGCCCGCCGGTGCCAGGCCAGCACGTCCTCGGCCACGCTCTGGAAGCCCACGCCGCCCACCAGGCTGGGGGTGCCCACGAAGCAGCTCTCCAGCAGCTCCGGCCCGATGCCCACGGCCTCGAAGATCTGGGCGCCGCAGTAGCTGTCCACCGTGCTGATGCCCATCTTGCTCATGATCTTCAGCAGGCCCTTGTCCACGGCCCGGACGAAGTTGCGGGTGGCCTGTTCCCGGTTCAGGTGGTTGAGCCGCCGCCCCTCGGCCACCATCTCGTCGATGGTCTCGAAGGCCAGGTAGGGATGCACCGCGTTGGCCCCGTAGCCGATGAGGGTGGCGAAGTGGTGCACTTCCCGGGGTTCGCCGCTCTCCACCACCAGGCTGGCGTTCATGCGCAGGCCCTGGCGGATCAGATGATGGTGCACCGCGCCCACGGCCATCAAGGAAGGGATGGGCAGGGTGTGGGCGTCCGCGGCCCGGTCGCTGAGAACCAGGATGCGGGCCCCGGCTCGCACCGCCTCCTCCGCCTGGCGACAGAGGCGTTCCACCCCGGCCCGCAGGGCTTCCCCGGCCTGGGCGGTCTCGGCCTCCGACGGCAAGGGCCAGGTGGCGTCCACCACCGCGGACTGGAACTCGGGCTCGGTCATGGCCAGGAGCCGGGCCATCTGCTCCGGGGTGAGGATGGGCGTCTTCAGCTCGATGAGCCGGGTGGCCTCGGGCTGCTCCGCGAGGAGGTTGGCCCGCTGGCCCAGGAGCACCCGCAGGCTCATGACCATCTCCTCCCGCAGGGGGTCGATGGGTGGGTTGGTCACCTCTGCGAAGCGCTGTTTGAAGTAGTGGAAGAGAGGCCGGGGCAGGCGGCTCACCGCGGCCGGGGGCGTGTCGTCCCCCATGGCGCCGATGGGCTCCTTGGCGTCCACCACCATGGGGCGCAGCACCACCACCAGCTCCTCGCTGGTGAAGCCGAAGGCCAGCTGCCGCCGGACCAGCCCTGGATCTGGCCGGTGCTTGGCCGGCTTCTCCTGGGCAGGGCCTGTGCCGGGCTGGCTGCTGCTGGCGTCGGAAGCTGGGGGCTGGGCCTTGCTTTCCGGGCCCGCGGCCTGGAGCGGGGGGAGTTGGTCCAGGGTCACCAGGTTCTGCTGGATCCACTTGCCGTAGGGCTGGCGGGTGGCGAAGATGCGGGTGATCTCCTCGTCTCCCATGACCAGCCCCCGCTGGGTGTCCACGCAGAAGATCTGGCCAGGCCCCAGCCGCCCCTTGCGGATCACCCGCCCCTCGTCGTAGCGGACCGCGCCGGCCTCGCTGGAGCTGATGACGAAGCCGTTGTCCAGGATCACGTAACGGGCCGGGCGCAGGCCGTTCCGGTCCAGGATGGTGCCCACCAGGCGGCCGTCGGTGTAGGTCACCGCGGCGGGGCCGTCCCAGGGCTCCATGAGCGCGCTGTGGTACTGGTAGAAGGCCCGGCGTTCCGGGCTCACCTCGCCCTCGGGCATGCGCTCCCAGGCCTCGGGGATCATCATCATGAGCGCGTGGCGGATGTCCCGGCCACTGCGCACCAGGAGCTCCAGCTGGTTGTCCAGCTTGCCGCTGTCGCTGCCCTGGCTGCCGATGATGGGCTTCAGGCTGTGGATGGCGTCCCCCCAGACCGGGCTGGCCAGGTCCGCTTCCCGGGCCCGCATCCAGTTCTCGTTGCCCTGCAGGGTGTTGATCTCCCCGTTGTGGCAGATGAGGCGGAAGGGCTGGGCCCGCTCCCAGGTGGGGAAGGTGTTGGTGCTGTAGCGCTGGTGGAAGACCGCGATGGCCGTCTTGAAGTCGCTGTCGCTCAGGTCCGGGTAGAAGTGTTCCAGCTCCTGGGCCAGGACCAGCCCCTTGTAGACGATGGTGCGGCTGCTCAGGCTGGCCACGTACAGGCGCTGGACCCCAGCCGCCTTGGCCCGGTGGACCATGCGCTTCCGGGCCAGGTAGAGGATGCGCTCGAGGGCGTCCCCGGCCTGGCAGCAGTCTGCGGTGCGACGCAGGATCACCTGCTCCATCCAGGGGCGGCTGGCCGCGGCCCGGCGTCCCAGCGCGCTCTCGATCACCGGGACCGAGCGGTAGGTCAGCACCTCCAGCCCCAGCTCCTGACAGACCTCCTGGATGATCTGCCGGGCTCGGGCCCGGTCGTCCGGGTCGTGGCGGAAGAGGAAAAGCTGGCCCACGGCCAGGTCCCCGGGGGGCGGGGCCTGGATGCCCATGCGGCCCAGCTCTCGGCGGAAGAACTCGTAGGGGAGCTGGGTCAGCACGCCGGCGCCGTCGCCGGTCTTGCGGTCGTCCGCGACAGCGCCCCGGTGGGCGTGGTTGCAGAGGGCCTCCAGGGCCATGCGCAGCACCTTGTGGCTGCGTCGCCCCTCGATGTGGGCCACGAAGCCGATGCCGCAGGCGTCCCGCTCGAAGCGGGGGTCGTAGAGCCCCTGCTTGGGGGGCAGGCCCGTCACTGGGTCCAGGCCCGGCGGCAGGTCGCACCCGGCCTGGGGAAGCGTTTTCGCCATTCCATGCACGTTGTTTTGTACATTGCTCTCGTCCGACATGGGCGTCTCTCCTCTGTCTGTGCGTAGCTGGTCAAGCCAATTCCCACCCGTCGCTGGAGCGGAAACGCCTGGTCAGCAAGGACCGGATGACGCCATTGTCGGGAAACTATGGGGGCGAGCTGGCTTCGGGGGAGAGACGCTCAGCTCGTGCTGTCGTTGTCAGCTCGTGCTGTCGTTGTGGGTCGGCCTGTGGTTGCGGGGCAGCCGGTAGCCGTTGCCGTAGACGATCACTTCCACGCCGCCGTCCACCACCTGGGGATGGGCGATCTTCACGCCCACCACCCCATCGTAGCCCCGCTCCCGGGCCTTTTCCTCCAGCCGGGCCAGGGCCGAGGCCAGGGCTTCCTCCACCAGGGCTTCGTAGTGGACCATGCGCCCGCCCATGAGGTTGCGGATGTTCTCCCGCACGTCGGCCACGATGTTGGCCGCGCTCACGTTGACCACGAAGAGCAGCTCCCCCACCTCCATCTCGGGGCGGGGAGGCTGGTCCAGGGCGAAGAGCATGGTCACTCCTTCTCTTCCCGGCCCTGGGGCAGGTTGATGGTCACCTGGACGGGCCGGTTGCGGCGCCGGAAGAGCAGGATCAACAAGGCCAGGGCCAGGAGAGCGGCGGCGAGCAGCCCCAGGTTGCGGGTGGTGCCGTAGCGGCGCCAGAAGATGGCCAGGGGGATCTCCCCGTTCAACAGGTCCGCGGAGTCCTCCACGAGGGCCTGGACCGGGCTGGCCTGGCGCTTCTCCGACGGGGCCAGGACCTCCAGGGTGCGCTCCACGTTGGGGCTCTTCACCACCAGCTCCTTGACCCGTTCGCTCTTCAGCTCCTGGATCACCGCCGGATCGTCCAGCAGGCGGGCGATGAGCTCGTTTTTGGGCTCCTGCTCCATCTCGGCCACGTAGTTCGCCAGCCAGCTCAGGTCGTCCACGCTGTAGCTGTCCACCAGTGGCTTCAAGTTCTCCGTGGAGAGGCCCAGCAGCGCGTCCATGGCCTGGGGATCCAGGAGCAGGAGCTTCTGGATCCGGCTGGGCTCCTCCAGGGCCAGCACCGCCTCCAGGGCCTGGCGGTCGGCGAAGTCCTGGGGGGACTTGAGCTTGTGGATCTCCAGGGCGGCCACCTGCTCCACGGAGGAGCCAGCCAGCTCGGCCCAGGCGATGGTCTCCTCCAGGGAGCCACCCGCCTCCAGGATGGCGAAGGACTCCTCGGGCAGATTGAAGACCCGCTCGAAGCGGCCATCCTGGAAGGAAGCCTGCAGGGTCATCGGGTCCAGGGCCTGGGAAGCGATGTCCAGCAGGGTGGCCAGCTTGTAGACCTCCTCCACCGGCGTCTCGTTGAGCAGCTCCTGGAAGGCGGCGTCCTCCTCGGCCTGGGCCAGCACCCGGCGGTACTTGCTCTTGAAGTCCAGCCAGCTGCTGTAGACGTCGTTGGAGACCTCCCGGGCCATGCGAGGCAGCTCCGCGTCCAGTTCCTCGGTCACCGCGGCGGTGATCTCGTCCCGGATCCCGGCCTTCACGTCCTCTTCCTTGAGGGCGGCCTGGATCTGGGGCAGGGAGCCGTTGCCGCTTTCGATCAGGTCCCAGACGATGAGCCCGCCGCCGATGATCCAGCCGGCCAAGGGCACCAGGGAGGTGGCCGCCTTGCCCAGGATGCGTCCCAGGATCTTGCCGGCGATGCGCTGGGCCAGCTTTCGGGCCAGGCGCTTCACGATCTGGGCGCCGATGATGACTCCCACCCCGGCCAGGCCCTTGGTGTGGCTCTCCAGGAGCACGGTCACCTGGGTCTCTTCGTCGGAGGCCAGCTCCAGCTTCTCCACCTTCTGCTGGATCTCTTCCTGGAAGAGGGTGGCCATGGTGCCGGAGTAGCGGTCCCCGATGAAGGACTGGATGCAGAGCAGGGTGGAGGAGGCGGACTTGGCCGAGATGGCCGCCAGCTGCTCCGAGAGGTCCGCGGCCACCGCGGCGGAGAGGGCGTCCAGCTTGGCCTGGAAGCTCTCCTGGGAGAAGGCGTAGTTGGTCACCTTGCCGGTGAACTCCTGGGCCTTCTCCGGGGACCAGCCGGAGAGGAAGCGGTTCCAGTAGTCCTCCTCCTGGCGCACCCGCTCCACCGCCTGGTCGATGGCCTGGTCCACCGCGCTGTCCATGTCCAGGGCCACCCAGTTTCGGGCCACCAGGGCCGCCACCTCCAGCTTGCCCTGCTCCCCGGCCACCGCCTCCTGGGCGATGCGGTTCAGCTCGTCCCGCAGGGCGGCCTCCTCCACGCCGTCGCACTCCTGGAAGGTGTAGTCCTGGCCCGGAGCGGCCGCCTGGGCGGGCCTCGGCAGGAGCCCCAGGAGGATGGCCAGCGCCAGGAGGAGAGCCAGGCTGCGTTGTCGGGGGCTGGGTTGGGGGTTCATGGGATGTCGCCTTTCCGGGATCTCACGCGCCCAGCTGGGTGCGCTCTCCCGTCACACGCTCGCTTCCGTGGAGGGATCGTCCGCGGCGATGTTCACCGAGGCGTTCTCTCCCCGCTGGGCGTCCAGCATCTTGTTCAAGGCCTGCATGTAGGCCTTGGCGCTGGCCACGATGATGTCCGTGTCCACGCCCCGGCCGCTGAAGAGCCGCCGCCGGGGACGTCCCTGGGCCGTTTCGCTGTAGCCCCGGCTGTCCGGCACCTCGATGCGGATGGTCACGTCGCCGTTGGCGTCGATGCCCTCCGTCACCGCCTGGACCAGGAACTCGGTGAGGACGTTGGGGGCCTGGACGATGCGGTTGATGCCCTGGCAGACCGCGTCCACCGGGCCGGTGCCGAAGCCGGCGTCCACCACCACTTCCCCGGTCTCGTTGTTGCGCAGCTTCACCACTGCGGTGGGGATCACCTGGTTGCCGCACTGCACCTGGACATCCAGGAGCTCCCAGGTTTCCACCGGCTGGTAGAGCTCGTCCCCCACCAGGGCCTCCAGGTCCGCATCGGTGACCGTCTTCTTCTTGTCGGCCAACTCCTTGAAACGTTGGAAGACCTCGTTCAGTTCCTCCTTGCTCAGGTGGTAGCCCAGCTCCTCCAGGCGCACCCGCAGGGCGTGGCGTCCGCTGTGCTTGCCCAGGACCAGGCGGCTCTGGTTCAGGCCGATGGTGGAGGCGTCCATGATCTCGTAGGTGCGCTTGTTCTTGAGCATGCCGTCCTGGTGGATGCCAGCCTCGTGGGCGAAGGCGTTGGCTCCCACGATGGCCTTGTTGGGCTGGATCACCATGCCCGTGTAGCGGCTGACCATGTCGCTGGTGCGGTGGATCTCCTGGGTGATGATGTTGGTCTCCAGGTGGAAGACGCTGCGCCGGGTGTAGAGGGCCATGACGATCTCTTCCAGGCTGGTGTTGCCGGCCCGCTCCCCGATGCCGTTGATGGTCACCTCGGCCTGGCGAGCGCCGTTGCGGATGCCAGCCAGGGTGTTGGCCGTGGCCAGGCCCAGGTCGTTGTGGCAGTGGACGCTGAAGATCACGTCCTGGCCCCCGGGTACGTTCTCCCGCAGGTAGCGGATGAGCTCGCCGAACTCCTCTGGGGTGGTGTAGCCCACCGTGTCCGGGATATTGATGGTGGTGGCCCCGGCCTGGATGGCCACGCTCAGCACCCGGACCAGGAACTCGGGATCGCTGCGGCCCGCGTCCTCCGGGCTGAACTCCACGTCGTCGCACAGGCTGCGCGCGTACTGGACCGCGTCGCCCACGGTCTCCAGGACCTCGTCCCGGGTCATGCGCAGCTTGTGCTGCATGTGGATGTCGCTGGTGGCCAGGAAGGTGTGGATGCGGGGGCGCACGGCCGGGCTGACGGCCTCCCACGCCTTGTCGATGTCCGCCCGGTTGGCCCGGGCCAGGCCGGCGATGGTGGGCGGCGCGGCCCAGTTCCCCTGCTTGTCCCGGCGGGGGGTGCGGCCCACGGTCTCCGCGATGCGCTTGACTGCGGCCAGGTCGCCGGGGCTGGCCGCGGGGAAGCCAGCTTCCATGATGTCCACGCCCAGGCGAGAGAGCTGCCGGGCGATGTCCAGTTTTTCCTGCTCGTTGAGGGTGGCCCCCGGGCTCTGTTCCCCGTCCCGCAGGGTGGTGTCGAAG
>WGCB01000770.1 GCA_015494005.1 Caldilineaceae bacterium | reverse complement strand
TGATCGTGGGCAAGGAGCAGGAGATCCGCCTGACCCTGGTGGCCCTCCTCTGCGAAGGCCACCTGCTCATCGAGGACGTGCCCGGCGTGGGCAAGACCATGCTGGCCCGGGCCCTGGCCCGCAGCATCGGTTGCAGCTTCAGCCGCATCCAGTTCACCCCGGACATGCTGCCCAGCGATGTGACCGGGGTCAGCGTCTTCAACCAGAAGACCCTGGAGTTCCAGTTCCGCCCGGGGCCGGTCATGGCCCAGATCGTGCTGGCGGACGAGATCAACCGGGCCACGCCCAAGACCCAGTCCGCCCTGCTGGAGGCCATGGAGGAGCGGCAGGTCACAGTGGACGGGGCCACCTACCAGATGCCTCGTCCTTTCCTGGTGCTGGCTACCCAGAACCCCATCGAGTACGAGGGCACCTTCCCCCTGCCCGAGGCCCAGGTGGACCGGTTCATGATGCGCATTCGCCTGGGCTATCCCATGAAGCGGGACGAGGTGGACATCCTCAACCGCCAGGCCCAGGAGCATCCCATCCACAGCCTGGGGCAGGTGGTGGAGATGGACGAGTTGGTGGCGGCCCAGCAGGCCATCACCGAGGTCTTTGTGGAGGACTCCATCAAGGAGTACATCGTGGACCTGGTGACCACCACCCGAGATCACCCGGACGTCTACCTGGGGGCCAGCCCCCGGGGCAGCCTGGCCCTCTTCCGGGCCGCCCGGGCCTGGGCCGCCATCCACGGACGGGAGTTCGTCCTGCCCGATGACGTGAAGCTCCTGGCCGAGTCCACCCTGGCCCATCGCCTCATCGTGAGCCCCTCGGCCCGGATCAAGAACGTGGAGGCCGGGCAGGTGATCGAGGATGCCCTGAAGCACACGCCTGTGCCCGGGAGCCGCGTGAAAGCCCGCTGATGTCTCTCCGTCTCGTTGTCCTGGTGACCGGCCTGATCCTGGCCTGGGCCGTGGCCTTGAACAGCGGCCGGGATCTGGCCTTCAACCTGGCCTACCTCCTCACCGGCATCCTGGCCCTCAGCTACGGCTGGGCCTGGAGCAGCATCCGCTTCCTCTCCCTGCGGCGCATCACCCGGGCCCGACGCAGCCAGGTGGGCCTCTTCTTCGAGGAATCCTTCGAGGTGCGCAACCTGGGACGGCTGCCCAAGCTCTGGCTGGAGGTCCAGGACCACTCCACCCTGCCCTTCCACCAGGTGAGCCGGGTGGTGAGCAACCTGGGCGGCAAGAGCCGTCACCGCTGGCAGGTCCGCACCCTCTGCCAGCAGCGGGGAGTCTTCCGCCTGGGGCCGTTGACCCTGCGCAGCGGGGATCCCCTGGGCCTCTTCCTGGTGGAGAAGCACCTCCCACCCATCAACCACCTGGTGGTCTACCCCATGACCGTGCCCCTGCGCACCTTCCAGCCCCCCATCGCGGACCTGGCCGGGGGCGAGGCCCTGCGTCGGCGCACTCACTACCTGACCACCAACGTGGCCGGCATCCGGGAGTACGCGCCGGGGGACAGCTTCAACCGCATCCACTGGCTGAGCACGGCCCGCACCGGCCGCCTCATGACCAAGGAGTTCGAGCTGGACCCCACCGCGGACGTCTGGATCTTCCTGGACCTGAACCAGTACGTGGCCGTGGAGCTACCCTGGCAGCCCACCCGACCAGAGCAGGGCCTCTTCGCCCTCCTGGACCGGCCCAACGGCAAGCGGCCCTCGGTGGAGCTGCCCCCCAGCACCACGGAGTACGCGGTGGCCGTGGCGGCCAGCGTGGCCCGCTATTTCCTGCTCAAAGGCCGGGCCGTGGGGCTCATCTCCCACGGCCATCGCCGCCAGCTCCTGCAGACAGACCGGGGCGAGCGGCAGCTCACCAAGATCCTGGAGCTCCTGGCCCGGGTCCAGGCAGACGGCTACGTCCCCTTTGCCCAGCTTCTGGTCACCGACGGGGTGCGCCTGAACCGCAACGACACCATCCTGGCCGTCAGCCCGGATCCCCGGCCGGACTGGGCTCGCTCCCTGCGGGAGATGCGCCGCCGGGGGGTGCAGAGCATCGCGGTGAGCATCGACGGGGCCAGCTTCGGCAGCCCGCTGCAGCCCACGGGCCTGCTCCACGAGCTGGAACTGGCCGGCATCCCCACGTACAAGGTCTCCCGGGGGCAGCGCATCCAGGACGCCCTGGGACGCCCGGCCGTGGGGGTCGTCCCGAGCTGAGGCCTGCCCGGGGATGGCTCCCGCCACGAGTGCACAAAAAACCTGCCAGGTCTCCAGGGCCTGGCAGGTTTCGCGTCCAGCAAAGAAAAAACGCCCGCAGCTCAGGCGCTCTCTCGGATGAGCATGGTGGTGGGGCTGACGAAGGGAGTCTGCACGTCGCCTTCATCCAGGCGCTCGTCGATCAGGTCGATGAGGGTCTGGATGGCCAGGCGGGAACGGGCCACCATGTCGTGGTAGACGGTGGTGAGGGGCGGGAAGGAGACGGCGGACTCGGGAATGCCGTCGAAGCCCACCACGGCCAGCTCCTCCGGGACGGAGACGCCTGCCTGGCGGGCTCCCTGGAGGATGCCCAGGGCCCGCACGTCGCTGGCGCAGAGCACCGCCGTGGGGCGAGGCTCCAGGGCCCAGATCTTGGCGAAAGACTCTGCACCGGCGGAGAGCAGCCCCCGGGTGTGGACCACCTGGAGGGTCTCCGGGGGCAGGCCGGCGTCGGCCACGGCCTGGCGATAGCCGGCCAGACGCCGCTCGAAGACCGGGACGATCACCCCGTCCGGCCGGGGGCCCAGGGTGGAGACGGCGATCTGCCGGTGTCCCTTCTCCAGCAGGTAGGTGGCGGCCTGGTAGGCCCCGCCCACGTCGTCCACGTTGAAGAGCGGGGCCTGGAAGACCTCGTCCGAGTCCACCAGGACCAGGGGCCGGGGAGAGCGCTCGATGGCCTTGGCCAGGGGGTGGGTGCGGTGGATGGCCACCAGCAGGAAGCCGTCCGCGGCGATGGTGGCCAGCGCTCCCGGCGAGACATCGCCCCCGGCGGGCACCAGGAGGATGCGCCGCTTGTGCTCGTCACAGACCGCGCCGATCTCCCCCAGGAAGATGCGGAAGAGCGGGTCGTTCAGGACCCAGTTCAGCCGGGCCGGGATGACCAGGCCGATGGTGTTGGTCTTGCCGGTGGCCAGGGTGCGGGCCACGGGATGGGGCTGGTAGCCCAGTTCCGCGGCCGTCTCCAGGATGCGCTCCCGGGTGGCCTGGCTCAGCTGGTGGGGGGCGTTGTAGGCAAAGGAGACGGCTGTGGGGGAGACCCCGGCTACCCGGGCCACGTCTCGCAAGGTCACGCGCTTCTTTCGAGTCACAGCGTCACTTCCCCTTGGGTGCAGTGAAATAGGCGGCGGTTCCTTGAGTTTACATAAACTGAGCGTGAAGGGCAAATTGGCGGCAGGTTCGTCCCGCTCGGGGGTCACGAATTCACGGGGAGAGGGCCTCTATCGGCCATTGTCGTATCTGACAGGGTGCTGTGCCCTCAGATCCGAGCCTGGGCCAGGGCCTCCGCCTGCTTCGCGAAGATTTCCTGCAGGCCCATCTCCGCCAGGAGGAGCATGGCGTTCAGCGCGCCCCGGCTGAAGGGTGCTCCCTCCGCGGTGCCCTGGAGCTCCACGTAGCGCCCCTCATCGGTCATCACCACGTTCAGGTCCACATCCACAGCCTGGTCCATGCGGTAGTCCAGGTCCAGCACGGCTTTCCCGTTGAGCAAGCCCACGCTCACCGCGGCCACCGCGTTCACCAGGGTGCCCGGCGGCACCACGCCTCGCCGCTCCAGCCGGCGGATGGCCAGGGCCAGGGCCACGTACCCGCCGGTGATGGAGGCGGTGCGAGTGCCACCATCCGCCTGGAGCACGTCGCAGTCCACGATGATCTGCCGCTCGCCCAGCTTCTCCAGGTCCACGGCACAGCGCAGGCTGCGGGCGATGAGCCGCTTGATCTCCTGGGTGCGGCCCCGGGGACGCGCAGTCTCCCGCTCCGTGCGCTGGTGGGTGCTGCGGGGGAGCATGGCATACTCCGCGGTGATCCAGCCGTGGCTGCGCCGGGAGCGCTTGATCCAGCGGGGCAGGTGTTCCTCCACAGTGGCGTTGCAGAGCACCCGGGTCCGGCCCATGCTGATGAGCACGGAGCCTTCCGGATGGATCACGTAGTCCAGTTCGAACTTCAACGGGCGGAGCTCATCCAGCTCCCGGCGATGGGCTGACAAGGGAGTTTCCTTTCCGATCCGACGCCGGAGTGGGGGCGCTGGACCTTGGGGGTCGGTGCAACCTGAAGAACGCAAGCAGTATCATACTGGGGATGGGGAAAAGGTGCAAACAAAAATCCCCTCCTGACGCCAGGAAGGGATTTCGTGCCACATCTGGTGGAGCTAAAGGGACTCGAACCCTTGACCTCTACAATGCCATTGTAGCGCTCTCCCAACTGAGCTATAGCCCCACAACTGGGCCCGAGCCCGTGGCTCAAGCCCCTGTTTGCCGCTGATCAGTATACCCGGATGGGACTGGATCTGTCAAATTTTCCAGGTTCATCGGGTGCAGTTACGAGTTGTCAGGGAATCCCAGTGCTCAGGGAGAAGCTCTCCAGCTTTCGTGCTCTGATAGCCATATCTCTGACAACTCTTACGTGCACCCAGGTTCATCTCCTGCCCATTCCTGGGCCCGGAAGGTGGAGCTGAGGGGACTCGAACCCCTGACCTCTACAGTGCGATTGTAGCGCTCTCCCAGCTGAGCTACAGCCCCGGGCAAGTGAAAAGTATAGCAAAGAGGGCACGCTCGGTCAAATTTGGGCCGGATCGACCCTTGGGGAGATCCCCTGCCTGCCCTCATCCCTGGGCCGGCGCGGACGCGGGCTGCTTCTCCCGCACCTGGAGCATGGCCAGCCCCGCCAGCACCATGAAGAAGGCCGCGAAGGCGAACATGGTCCGGTAGTTGCGTCCGGTGACGTCGATGAGCACCCCCACCAGCTGAGGGCCGGCCACCGCGGCCACGTTGGAGGCGAAGTAGTAGAGGCCGGTGAAGGCGCCGATGCGCTCCTCGCCCCCCACGTCGTAGACCATGGGCAGGGAGTTCACGTTGATCAGGGCCCAGAAGAGGCCCGCGGCCACCAGCAAGGCGATGAGCTGGGGCTCGCTGGCCACGAGCAGACCACTGGCGTAGAGAAGGGTCAGCCCCAGGATGCCCACCAGGATCACCCGCTTGCGCCCGAAGCGGGTGGCGATGAGGCCGCTGGGCACCGCGAAAACCAGGAAGACCCCGGCCGTCACACTGGTGACCAGGGACATGCGCCCTGGGTCGATGCCCAGGGTGAAGCGGCCAAAGGAGGAGAGCCAGGTCTCTAGGGAGCTGAAGCCCATGAACCAGCAGAGGATGGCCACCAGCACCCAGAGTCCAGACCGATCTCCGCTGCTGAAGATCTCTCGCAGGCTGGCCAGGAAGCCCTGGCTGAGCTCCTCGTCCGGCGCGTGGGGCACCTCCGGCTCCTGGACGAAGAGGAGCACCACGGTGATGGCGGCCAGGAGCATGGCTGCGCCGAAGAGGAAGGGGGCCAGGCGCCCGTAGCGGTAGAGGAGACCGCCCACCACCAGGGCCAGGACCGCGCCCAGGCCGCCCATCAGGTTGATGACCCCGTTGGCCGTGCTGCGCTGCTCCGGTGGGAAGAGATCCCCCAGCAGAGCCACGGTGGGGGCCCGGAAGAGGGCCATCCCTAAGTTGGTGAAGAGGATGGCGAACATGATGGCTACCGGCGAGCGCAACATGGGCACGCTGATGAAGAAGAGGGCGGCGATGGGCGCGCCCACCAGCATCCAGGGCTTGCGCCGGCCCAGCCGAGTGCGGGTGCGGTCCGAGCGCTCCCCCACGATGGGCTGGACGAACATGTTCAGGTAGTTGTCCCAGGTCATGATGAAGCCGATGACCGTGGCGGTCAGGCCCAGCTCGGCCAGGAAGATGGGCACGAAGTTGTTGAAGATGGGCCAGATCACACTGATGCCCGCGAAGCCGAACCCCAGGATGAAGGTCTTGCGGTAGGGGAATCCCTGTTTCTTCATGGACATCCGGTCTCCTTCCGGCGGGGTGTGGCCCGGGGGTCACTCCTCCAGGCGCAGTCCCACCAGGATCACGCCTAGGAAGGCCACCACGGCCAGTACGTTGAAGACAATCTGGTAGGCATCCACAGGGACCAGGCCCCGGTTGAGCCCCTGGTGGACGAGGACGCCGCTCAGGGCCGCGCCCACGCTGGATCCGGCGAAGCGGCTCATGCTGTAGAGCCCCGCCGCGATGCCCATGCGCTCCGAGGGCACCTGGCCCAGGGCCGCCCGGTGCAGGGCCGCCAGGGAGAGCCCCGCGCCCAGCCCGTGGACCACGATCCCGGCCACGAACCAGGCCAGGTTCAAGTGAGGGGGCAGCAAGGCGATGTAGGTCATGGTGGCGGCCTGGACCGTCATGCCCAGGATCACCGGACGACGGCTGCCCCATCTGTCCGCGAGCTGGCCGCCCAGGCGCATGGTGGTCAGCAGGGCCCCAGCATGGACCATAAACATAACACCGGTCTGGAAAGCATTCAAGTTGTACACGTCGGCCAGGAAGAGGGGCAACACGAAGCCGATGCCGCTCATGGTGAACATGCGGATGGAGGCGCCGATGGAGGCCAGACCGAAGGAAGGAGGGCTGTAGAGGCTCAGGTCCACGAAGGGATCCGCCTGGCGCTGCTCCCACCAGAGAAAACAGAGGAGGAAGACCAACGTGGCGCCCAGGAGCCGCCAGTCCTGCAGGGAGGTGACGCCGGTGATCTTCTCGCTGGTCACGTAGAAGAGGAGGCCGACCATGGTGGCGCTGAGCAGGAGCACCCCGCCCCAGTCGAAGCAGCGCAGGGCGGCCACGTTGCGGTTGCCCCGCAGGGCGGGTACCTTCCTGGCCACCACAGCCAGGGCGATGGAGGCAGCGACGAGCACCGGCACGAAGATGGTCCGCCAGCCCATGTGATCCACCAGCAGGCCGCCCAGGAGGGGCGCGATCATGCCCGTGATCGGCCCCGCGGAGTTCCAGGTGCCCAGGGCTCGTCCCCGCTGGTTGCTGGGGAAGAGGTCCGAGATGATGGCCATGGAGAGGGGCACGAAGCCGGCGGTGCCCACCCCCTGGATGGCCCTTCCCAGCATGAGCCAGGCCAGGTTGGGCGCCAGCAGGCCAATGACCGTGCCCATCAGGAAGATGCTCATGCCCAGGAGGAGCAGGCGACGGCGGCCCAGGTCGTCCCCCAGGCGGCCGAAGAGGGGCATGAAGACCACGTAGGGTAGGGTGTAGGCGGTGACGATCCAGGCCACCAGATCCACATCGATCTGGAAGTAATCCCGGAGCGCGGGCAGGGCCACCCGCATCATGCTGGTCATGAGGATCATGGAGAAAGTGGGGGTCATCAAAGCCAGCAGCACGTGATTGCGATCGCTACCTGCCACGTCCTGGCCCGTCGCCCGCCCTTCCCTGGGGGGCGCGATGATGTCAGCCATCGTTGCACCGTCCTTGCCCATTTGCCCTAGCCACGGTCATCTGCGCGCCTGCTCTAAAGATGGTACACGGATTGCACGGATACCACAGTAGGTGCGGTTTGCAACCGCACGATTCCACTCATGGTACACGGATTGCACGGATACCACGGATAAAACCCCCGACCTATCTGTGTCCATCTGTGTTCATCTGCGGTTCCTGTCCTACCCCCAATCCAAAACCGGTTTAACCGTCCAAAAACCTATGGTACTGCAAAGGCTAGGCGGCGCGCAAATCGCTTTTCTTCTTTCCGGGAAACTTGCCAGAAAATGTTGCAACAGTTCTTTGCACTGTGCTAAGATGCAGAAGAGGAAAAGAGGGCGTCCGTATGGGTGCGGTTCGCAGCCGCACGCTTGAACAGATAGAGACGGTGCCCGGGCTCATTTGTGTGCTCCCAGCCTGGCACAGCCGGGCCAATCTCCACCGGGAGCACATTCCCGGCCTCGTCTCCAACTGTTCCCTCCTTGACCCGCAGAGGGCCAGGGTGGAGTGTAGGCACGCAGCGAGGACAAACCGAATGTTACAACCCGAAAACTACCCCCGTTACCTGGGCCAGGCCCTGGTGCTGGAGCCGGATCCCTTCGTGGAGATGGTGGACGACGACAACCCGTGGGTGGAGGGGCTTTTTCTCGTCACCTCCATTGCGGTGTTGGTGGGCCTGGCGAAAATTGTGGGCGGCCTGCTGCTCACGGCCAGCCTGCCGGACCCCAACGCGGTGTTGGAGACCTTTTTCCTGGCCCTGCGTCAGGTGACCGGAGGAGCCGGCCTCCCTGCGGAAGCCCAGGAGCAGGTGCGTTTCCTCTGGGACCTGTGGCGGAGCGCGGTGGGCTACGGGACGGGCTGGCTGCGGCTGCTCCTGCTGGTGAGCCTGCCTGCCGGCTGGCTGCTGCAGTGGCTGGTCACCGGGCTGCTGGGCTACGGCGGGGCCCGGCTGCTGGGTGGGCAAGGCTCCCTGAACCAGACCCTGGGGGCCATGGCCCTGATGGTGGCGCCCCGGCTGCTCCTCCTGGTCCAGGTCATCCCCTTCACCCAGGTCTCCTCCCTGTTGCTCTGGACCTGGGGGCTGCTCATCGCCTACCGGGCCCTGCAGACGGCCCACGAGCTGCCCTATCCCCGGGCGGCCGCGGCCGCGCTGTTCGCCTTCCTGGGGATGGCCCTGCTGACTGCCCTGGTGGCCACGGCGGTGGGATTCTTCCTGGGCTTCTGGGGAGGGCTGCTCTGATGTGGGACCGGACGAAGATGCGGGAATGGTTGCCCTCCACCCAGCAGATGAGCGATGCAGCCCAGCTCCGGCCCGAGGCCTACACGGCCATCACCATGCGCCAGGCCCTGGGCATGATCGTCCTGTTGGGGCTGGTGGCCGGCTTCATCCCCTTCCTGATCAACTGGGCCCTGGCTGCCCGAACTGGCGCCGCCCTGCCCCTGGCCATGCTGGCCCGAGCCGGCGCGGCCATGCAGGAAGGACCTCTTGTCTTTCCTGCCGCGCCCGTCATAAGCGTGATGGGCGACCTCTACCAGACCCTGGCCGGCCTGGGACAGCCCCTGCCTGGCTGGCTGGCGGCTGGACTCAGCGCCCTGGGAGAGTGGCTCAGCTGGCCCTTGCGCTGGCTCAACCTCTGGATCGTCTACGGCCTGCTAGTCATGGTGCTGAACAAGGGCCTGGGCGCCACCAATACCCTGCAACGTTTCTACGCCGCCACCGGCTTCGCGGCGGTGCCCCTGCTGCTCAGCGGACTCGCCCCCATCCCCTGTCTGGGCGGGCTCTTCCGCCTGGCCGCCTGGATCTGGGCCCTGGCCGTCTACGTGAAGGCCAACCAGGCCGTCACCGGCTTCTCCCTGGGGAGCTCCGCCCTGGCCGTGTTCCTGCCTTTGGGAGCCATCCTCCTGTTCTTCCTGATGCTGACGGGGCTGTGGGCGATGGGGCTGATCTTCGCCCTGGGGTAGTGCGTCCCGGGATAGCACGCCCGGATCCTCCCGCCGTCCGGTTTTGTTTGATTTCTTTTTGACAGGCCGTTTCTCCCCATGATACTATCTCGAAATGTAAGATAATTCACAATCCCTCCTGGATCGTCCGATCCATCATCCACCGGTACCCACTTCGGCACGAGGTGAAGCGATGTTCCCCGAGAGTGAAATTCTGTTCCCCTATCGAGCCATTGCTCCCCTGCGCAAGGAACGAGGCCCCGTTTGGCAGGAGCTGGTGAACCGGGTGGCCAGCCAGCCCGACGGCAGCGAGGACACGGTGGCCTTCACCCTGATGATGATCCGCCTCTGCAACTGCCTCCACTGTGACCAGAGCAGCTACAAGGCCTCCCTGGGCTGTGTCTCCTGTGCCCGGCGCACCGTGGCCGCAGCCAAAGTCTCCGACGCCATGATGGTCCAGGCCTTCGAGAACTCCCTGCGAGAGGTCCAGGAGAGCCGCTTGGTCACCCATCCGGTGGCCGTCGCCGTCTAGCGGATCCAGGACGAGCAGACCCGTACACTCTGCGTGGATAGAAATCTGCCCCCATAGAAACAGCAAGACCTGCCGGGTCGTTGAAACCTGGCAGGTCTTTTTCGTTTCCGGGATGTGCTACCCCCTCCTAGCCTCCCCCAGCTTGGGGGAGGAACGGTTGGCGGCGCATGTGGGAATTGGCCGGGCGCCCGTAGGTGTGGTTTCCAACCGCACGGTTGAGCGGACGCCTTCCCTACCGGTAGGTCGGGCTATCAGCCCGACAGCCCCTCGAAAGCAGACAAAAGTAGGTGCGGTTGCAAACCGCACGATTGGTGCATGTCCGTAGGTCGGGACACCCCCTCCTAGCCTCCCCCAGCTTGGGGGAGGAACGGTTGGCGGCGCATGTGGGAATTGGCCAGGCGCCCGTAGGTGCGGTTTCCAACCGCACGCCTGAATGGACGCCACCCCTCCCTCTCCGCAACACCGAACACGGATATCACGGACAAAAGTAGGTGCGGTTTGCAACCGCACAGTCAAACGGATGCTACCGGCAGGCCGGGCACCTACCCGTCTACCACCCGTCACTCCATCTCCCCGGCCCCTGGCTCCCCTTCCTGACCCAGCAGCACGATCAGCGCGTAGAGCATCCAGGGATAGAAGGCCAGCTTCGTCCCCCAGGTGACCGCGTCCAGCAGGCCGTGGACCAGCATGGCGACCAACCCGCCCAGCGCGCCCACGGCCAGGGCCCACTCCAGGGAACTGTCCCGGCGGCGGACCCGGGGAATGAGCAGGGCGAAGAGGACGAGGATCAAGGCCAGCCAAGCGATGAGTCCGGGCAGTCCCAGGTCCAGTCCGATCTGGAGGTAGAGGTTGTGGGCGTGGGTGAAGGAAGGGCTATCCGGCGTGATGGAGACGAAGGGATAGAGGAGGGGCATGACCTGGCGAAACGTGCCGATACCGATGCCCGTGAAGATGAAATCCGACAGGGCATAGAGGGCATTGGTCCACATCTCCAGGCGGAAGTTGGCCCCGCCGAAGGTGCTGTCCCCGCCCACCATCTCCAACACCTGGGAGGGCCCCAGCCAGAGGACCACCGCCAGCCCGCCCAGCAGAGCCAGGGATGTGGCATAGAAGAGCCGGGGCCAGCGCAGGGCCAGGACCAAGGCCAGGGCGAGGGTCCCGGCCAGGTACCCACCCCGACTCTGGGTCAGCACCAGGATGGCCAGCAGGAGCAGGACGAAGAGGGCGAAGATCCAGCGCAGCCAGGATCGCCGGTCCCCCTTCCAGGAGAGGGCCAGGGCCAGGAAGAGGGGCAGGGCCATGACCAGCAGGCCGGCCAGCAGGTTGGCGTGGATGGTCTCCCCCAGGTTCAGAGAGATGGACTGGAAGAAGTCGTAGACCTGGGGCAGACGGAACAGGCGGAACTCCTTTTTCCAGGCGGTGATGGACGGGGCGAGCAGGGCCAGGCTACCGGCAACCGCCAACAGGGCCCAGGCCACCAACTGGGGACGCTCCTGGGCGGGGGGCCAGTTGACCAGGGCCACGCAGAGAGTGAGGCCGAAGAGCAGATAGCCGGCCGCCACCCAGGAGGCGGACAGATCCACCGAGGCCCACAGATTCACCGGCAGCCAGAGCAGGAGAAGGGCCAGGCTCCAGTCCATGGGGGTGCGCCGGTGCAGGCGACCCGTGGCCAGCCAGCGCAGAGGCCAGAAGAGAAAGAGGGCCCCGAGAAGGGCCGGATGGGTTTGGATGGGAAGGAAGCGGCCAGGGAAGGTGATGGGCAGGCCCAGGAGCAGGATCCAGAAAAGCTCCAACCAGGCCAGGCGCCGGATCCAGCGACTCAATAGGCCCCCTTGCCCCGCAGCACCACGAAGACGGTCTTCCACAGGATCTGAATGTCCAGCCAGAGGGAGTAGTTCTGGATGTAGTAGAGGTCATCCTCCGAGTGGAGGTGAAGGGGCTTGTCGCTGCGGCCGTTCACCTGCCACCAGCCGGTGATCCCCTGGGGTACGGCGAAACGCTTGCGTTGCCAGGGCTCATACTTCTCCACCAGCCAGGGCAGCTCCGGCCGGGGGCCCACCAGGCTCATCTCGCCTTTGAGGACGTTGAGCAGCTGGGGCAGTTCATCGATGCTGGTGCGGCGGATGAAGCGACCCACCCGGGTCACCCGGGGATCGTGAGGGGTCTTGTGGATCAGCCGCCCCTGCTCGTCCACCTGCTTGACCTTCTCCAGGAGCCGATCCGCGTCCACCACCATGGAGCGGAACTTCAGCATATGGAAGAGGCGGCCGTTCTCCCCGACCCGGGGCGCCCGGTAGAAGATGGGCCCGCGGTCCTCCAGCTTGATGGCCAGGGCCGTGGCCAGCATGACCGGAGAGGCCAGGATCAGGCCCAGGCTGGAGAGGAAGATGTCCATGAGGCGTTTCACCAGGCGCTGGAAGCCGTCGATGGCGGGATCCCGCAGGCCGATGAGAGGAATGCCGCCCAGGCTCTCCACCGTGGCGCCGAAGAAGGCCAGCTCGAAGTAGTCCGGCACCACCCGCACCCGCACGGGCTGTTCCTGGAGGATGGCCACCAGGTTGGCCAGCCGGGTGTGGGCCTGGGGCGGCAAGGCGATGATCACCTCGTCCACGTGGTAGCGGCGCACCATCTCCGGCGCCTTGTCCAGCACCCCCAGGACCGGCAGCCCCAGCACAGGCTGGCGGCGTTTGTCCGGGTCGTCATCCAGGAAGCCCACGAACTCCAGGCCGGGCCACTGCTGGCGCCGGAACTCCCTCACGATACTCTGGCCCACATGCCCCGCCCCCACCACCAGGATGCGGGCCACGTTGCGGGGATCTTCCCGGCGCATGCGGTGATAGAGGCGCAGGAGCACTCGGTAGCCCAGTAGGCCGGCGAAGGCCAGCAGATAGAAGTAAAGGAAGGTGAGGCGCAGGAGAGGGATGTTGGCCAGGTAGAGAGCCCCGGCCAGGGAGAGGGCGGCTACAGTGTGGGCCAGGATCAGCCGCTGGAACTCGTCGTACCAGTGGATGATCTTGCGGGGGGTGTAGACCGCAGCCAGGAGGAAGCTGGCCAGCCACAGCCCGGCCACGGCCACATGCAGCTCCAGGTTGGGGACGTAGAGCCAGCGGGGGGCCCATTCCGGTCGGACTTCCTGGCCGAAGGGGAGGATGTAGCGCAGCTCCATGCCCAGCCAGAGAGAAGCCTGGACAATGAGACCGTCCATGAGAAGGAGCAGGGCCATGTAGTTGGCGCTGAATCGTTTGAACATGGGGCCTATCTCCTGCAGGGTGGGACGTGTGGGCAGGCTGGGAGGTGATCAATGTGCATTTATACAGTGGCTCTGCACTGTCGGAGTAATACAACGGTTGGGGTAATGCACTAGTGGCTGCAGCACCGACACAGCCAAGACCTTTCATGTATTCGATTGTTGTGGTCCCGAGTGTCCAGGTAGTCGACTTACAACGAGTACCGTTGAAAGCCTCCAAGCTGCATTGCAACCCGGGCCACGAATTTTGGGTTATTGATCAAGTATCGACGCCAGAGGCGACGAGGCTCGGTGAGCAAACGGAAGAACCATTCTAAGCCACTGCGCTGCATCCAGCGAGGCGCCTGGGGCTGGTTGTGAGCCGAATAGCAACCCACTGTTTGCACGGTATGACGGCCATTCATCCATAACGTAGTGCATTTTGGTCAGGCGGGGTAATTTCCGTTGGGTGAAATCTTCGCAATCCCATCAACTGCAAGCCCACCAGCCATAAATAGAGAGGATTCAGTTTCAGGTAACGGCGCCAGAGCCGCTTGGGCTCTCTAACGAGACGATAGAACCATTCCAATCCCATTTTCTGGAGTTGAGGCGGCGCTTGGGCTACAACGCCAGCATGAAAAGCAAACGCTGCGCCTACAGCAAGCATAGGCATAGGCAACAGCCCGCGGTGCTCATAGACCCATACCTCCTGACGAGGGCAGCCCAGGCCAACGAACAGAATACGCGCTCCACTCGTTGCAATGGTTTGGATTATTTCTTCTTTTTCAGTCAATGTAATCTGGCGAAAACGAGATGGTTGGAGCCCAGCGATTTGAAGACGAGGAAATTGATTACGAAGGTTATCAGCCAGACGCAAAAGTATGTCAGAAGTGCTACCGTATAAATAAATCGGTAATCCTTCCATAGCTGCCTGCGCACAAACTTTCAACATCAAGGTAGGGCCATAGACTCTATCTGGAAGGTTTGTGCCATGGAGCAAGTTTAACGCCCACCGCACCGGTTGACCATCGGGCACCACTAGATCCAAAGTATTCAATCTCGCCGCATGAATCGGATCGAGGATGCCCGTCATGACACCGTGAACAGCCAGCGCTGAAACGGCCAGGCTACGCTGTTCCTGTGCAGCCCGAATGATTTTTGTTACAACAGTTTCATAATCAACGGCATCGATATAGATGCCGAGCAGATTTTTTTTGCCTTTATCGATCATAGTGGTGTTTCAGCTCGTTGTGTTTCCCAGCGAGCGGCATTCTGCGAGTAGATTTCACGCAAAATACGTGGGACATCATATGTTAATTGCCAGTCGGGATAATGTCCTTTGAACTTAGAAATGTCGCTGATCCACCAAATATGATCACCTCTACGGTTTTGTTCCGAATATGTCCAGTTGAGTTTGCGGCCGGCGATTTGTTCGCAAAGTTCTATGGCTTCCAACATGGAACAGTTGCTGTAACGCCCTCCACCAATGTTGTAAACCTCGCC